>JAQBOY010000040.1 GCA_028287805.1 Mucilaginibacter sp. | reverse complement strand
CGCCACGGGATTAGTTGATTTTGTATTGGAACCATCCTTAATGCCCGGTGCAATTGAAGATTATATAAAATATGAAGGGAATTTAATAGCAGAACATAGGGATGATGAAAAAGACCTCACGGCAATTATTGACCTGATAAAAGAAAGATCACCTCTTGATTTTTCGGACTATAAACAACCAACTATATTAAGGAGAACAAAAAAAAGAGCGTCAAGTCATAGTTTTAATACGCTTGGAAAATATCTGAATTATTTAAAAGAGACCCCTCTGGAGGTTGATGCCCTGGCCAAAGAGTTCCTGATCAGCGTTACTTCCTTTTTCAGGGATGCAGAAGCTTTTGATTTTATACAAGGCAAGGTATTACCCGATATATTGGAAAGGCTTGCCCCGGATGAAGAACTGAAAATGTGGGTTGCCGGTTGTGCTACCGGCGAGGAAGTTTATTCATTGGCCATATTGATTGCTGAGCAATTGCCGGGCAGGTTAGCGGATACGGTAGTAAAACTGTTCGCCACGGATATTGATAGCGATGCCTTAACTCATGCGGGCAAAGGCGTTTATAGTAAAAACATTTCCAAAAACATATCTCCGGAACGGCTTGAAAAGTACTTTTTAAAAGAGGGAGAGAATTACCGGGTAAAACCAGTCATCCGCAAGATGGTGATCTTTGCAAAACATGACCTGGTGAAAAATCCGCCTTATTGCAATATGCACCTGATAAGCTGCCGCAACCTGCTGATCTATATGGGACCGGTTTTACAAAAGAAAATATTTACAATGATGCTTTTCGGGCTTAAAAAGGATGGTTATTTATTCTTAGGCTCCAGTGAAAACCCGATACCCATCATCAAAAACCTGGAGGTGGTCAATAAAAAATGGAAAATCTATAAAAATCTGGAAACAAAACGAGCGATAAGTTTTGATGCCTTTTCAATGCCTGATCTATTGGATTCTAAGCACACATCTACCCGTTTTTCACCTGACACAACTAAGAGCGCCAACAATAATAATCTTTCTGAAGAGATAAATGAAAGCCTGGCTAATCAACTGAATTACCTCGCTGTTTGTATTGATGGAAACAACCAGGTTATCAGGTCTTATGGAGATACTGCAAAATATTTGCTCCATAAACATTTCAGCTCTGATCTTTCACAGCTTTTACCAAAGCCGCTTGCCGTGGCTTTTAATGCTATAAGTAAACAGGTAATAAAAACAAATACAAACGCTATTCTTAATGGGATAAAAATTAAACGGGGCGAGTATACTGTTAAGGTCAGCCTGTCTGTAAGCCCTTTGATCTTAAAAGGTAAAGAAAAACTATTATGGGTGATTTTCAGCGAGGATAAATCAACCACGCCTGTACAAAAAGACGTGGTATATGATGAAAAGATATATCTTGACCAATACGTTGTGAACCTGGAAGCGGAGTTAAAGGAATTAAAAGAAAAGCTTCATTCCTCCAATGAAAAGCTGGATGCATCCAATGAAAACTTGCAATCCTTTAATGAGGAACTGATCTCCGCCAACGAAGAAATGCAAAGTACTAACGAGGAAATGCAATCCGTGAATGAAGAGCTGCACACCATTAATTCAGATTACCAACTAAAAAATAAAGAACTGCTGGAAATTAATGACGACCTGAATAATTATTTCAGAAGCAATATCAATGGGCAATTATTTATTGACAATGATCTGAGGCTTATGAAGTTTTCGCCGGGCACAGTAAAGCAGATCAATCTGCAGGAATCTGATATAGGCAGACCTCTCAGTAATATTTCAACTAATATCAAATTTGAAACCATTATTAACGATATTAAAAAAGTATTAGCCGAAGGCTGTGTTATTACTAAAGAAATTGAAACAAACAATGGCAAATGGTACCAGATGATGACAATGCCTTATGTGCGGCAAGTCGATCTGAGTAATAATGGCGCTATTATTACCTTTAATGATATCACGGAATTAAAAAGGATACAGCAGGAATTAGATGTCAGTAATAAAATGCTTGGAATGGCTATGGACTCAGCCGAAATGGGTATGTGGTCTATAAACCTGCAAACCCGTGAATTTATTCCATCCCCGCGTCTAAAGGAGATATTTGGCTTTTTCCCTGATGAGCAAATGACTTATGAGGACACCATAGCGCAAATTGATAGTGAATACCAATCATTAGTAACTGATGCAGTTGAGGCTAACATTAGTAGTGGAGAGCGATTTGACGTGGAATATCCCCTGCGGGGATTTCACGATAGCAAATTCCGCTGGGTAAAAGCTAATGGAAATATTACCCTTGACCCTGAAGGCAAGCCGAATTATTTTACAGCCGTTCTGCATGATATTACCACGCAGAAGGAGAATGATATTAGAAAAACTGATTTTATAGCCATAGCGAGCCATGAGCTAAGGACACCGCTTACCTCGCTCCAGGCCTATATACAGATGTTAGCTGCCAGGGCAAAGAAAGCCGGAGATATCTTTGCACTTAGCGCGCTTGATAAGGCCACAGTCCAGGTTAAAAAAATGGGTACCTTAATTACTGGTTTCTTGAATGCATCGAGCTTTGAAGCAGGTAAGATTGCCCTGAATGAACAGCCTTTTGAGATAGAAACTCTAATGACTGAAATAGTAGGAGATATGAAGCTGACAACCAGAAGTCATAACTTTTTGTTAGCAATGTGCTCCCCTGTAGTTATTAACGCGGATTATGATAAAATCGGCCAGGTGATCAATAATTTTTTGAGCAATGCGGTAAAGTATTCGCCAAAAGGAACAAATATTGAAATATCCTGCAATGAAATTGATGGTATGTTACACGTAGGTATAAGAGATGAAGGCCCGGGCATAGATACGCGAGACCAGGAAAAGATATTTAACCGTTACTACCGAATTGAAAATGCAGGAAACCAACAAATTTCAGGTTTTGGCCTTGGCCTGTATCTGTCTGCTGAAATTATCCAAAGACATAAAGGTAAGGTATGGGTGGAGAGTGAAATGGGTAAGGGGGCATCATTTTACTTTAGTTTACCGCTGTCTTAATCCTTTGTTCATGACTGAATAGATACG
This sequence comes from Mucilaginibacter sp., assembly GCA_028287805.1. GTDB lineage: Bacteria > Bacteroidota > Bacteroidia > Sphingobacteriales > Sphingobacteriaceae > Mucilaginibacter. The sequence goes on along the minus strand of JAQBOY010000040.1, from coordinate 1,643 downwards.
ATATGGTCAAATTCTTTGCAGGCTAAAACATTGCAAATGCGGTATTGTTTATTTTCTATGAAGAAGAGAACAATACCGGTAGAGCCGGATGAAAGGCCTGTTACGCCAGAAAGACCGGAAATTAAACAACCCGGCGATCCCGGCGAACCACAGGTACCTCAAGAGGCACCGGGAAAAATTCCGCTGGAAGTACCGTCCGAAAAGCCGGCAGAACCTGAAATTAAAATACCACCAGAAAGTAAGGGTAACGTGGACTTTAATAAACCGGGTATAATTTAGCAATCCGGTGCTCCCCATACTCCTGTAAAGCCGCTTTCACAAGCGAAGCGACTAGAGGCTGAATTATGTTTTTATTATATACGGTCTAACGGTTTTCTTTGTTTACCTGCAGATGATTTAAACCGGCTCGGCGTTATGCCGGTAATACTTTTAAACTGAGTTGATAAATGCGCACTGCTACTGTAACCCATCCGGTAGGCAATCTCATTGAGGTTCAATTCGCCATATTCCATCAATTCCTTGATCTTTTCAACCTTTTGCTGAATAATAAAACGTTCAATGGTGGTTTCCTGCGAATTGGAAAATAAACGGCTCAAATGCGCATAGTCTTTTCCAAGGCGGCTTGCAATCAGATCAGAATAGGAACTATCCATTTCCGAAAGATCTGAATGATGAACCAGTTCAATCACCACGTTTTTAATCGCTTCCACTGTTTTATCAGCGTCTTTATTGATGAGCTCAAACCCCGGTACTTTTAACGCCGCAGCAATTAACTGCAATTGTTCCTCATCAGGATCAGGCATAATTTCCGCATTACCTAAAGCAACCTGTTTTACAGTAAACCTAAGGCTTTCCAGTTGCTGCCGGACGATCATCTGGCAGCGGTCGCAAACCATGTTTTTAATATGTAGCAGCATGTCATTTAATTTTAAAACAGGACATCGCTCCTGAATGTAATTTAATACTCAAATCTTCCTGAATTTTATTTTTTTGTCCTGTTCCCATACGCAAACTAAGTGGTGGTCAGGTAATACGGCGGATTTCAGAAAAGCGCCATTTCCAATGATCAGTCCTTTTTTATCTTCCGGCTTTACCACTTTAAGGGTATCATTGTTTTGATAGCTGATAAAGGTGTTAACCCCCGTTCCTGAAATGCTGCTGGTTCTTCCCTGGCCGATATATACTTCCGGCTGGCCGGGACGGCAGTAATAAACAGTTCCTTTGCGTTGCCAGGTCGTCATGATCGAGGAAGCCGGATCAATAACGATCCCGCCGCCGTCCATTGGGCAGCCATTTAGTTTCCAGGTATCTAAACCTAATTTTTCCGCAGGAGAGAATGATTTCCCTTTATTAGGAGATTTAAGTACATAAAGGTCCCGCGATCCATTAAGCCAGTTTCTGAACATAATGGCAACTTCCGGTCCCTGTACAGCAATGTGCGGCTGGCAACACTCACATACGTGCCCGTCAGGAGACAGGTAAGCCAGCCTGTTTTTTGACCAGCGAACAGCTTTTCCCGCAAGGTCAGCAAAATATATCTGGTTCTTCTTTCCTGTCCGCAAATCAAGCCATACAGCATAAAAATGATCATTATTGTCTGCTGCAATGTTCATTAATCCTTCCGGTGCAGAGCCTTTTATGTC
>JAQBOY010000132.1 GCA_028287805.1 Mucilaginibacter sp. | reverse complement strand
GCTGGACCGAATCTGACTATGCGAAAATTGTAATGGCTTTCTCCGCATGTTATGCGTTAGGCTATGCTATATTCGGTAATTTTATTGACAGGATAGGATCAAAGCTTGGCTATACAATTTCTATAATTGTATGGAGTATTGCAGCTTTGCTTCATGCAACCGTTAAATCTACTATAGGTTTTATAGGGGTTCGGAGTCTGTTAGGATTTGGCGAGAGCGGAAACTTTCCGGCCGCGGTTAAATCCGTTGCCGAATGGTTTCCTAAAAAGGAACGGGCTCTGGCTACCGGTATTTTTAATTCGGGCACAAGTATCGGCGCTGTAGCGGCTCCAATAATGGTTCCATGGATAATGGGTATTTATGGTTGGCGAATGGCTTTTTTAATTACCGGTGCAATAGGTTTTATATGGCTGGTGTGCTGGTTAATGTTTTATGAAATACCAACCCGACATAAAAAGATAAATAAAGAAGAGCTGTCCTATATTTACAGTGACAACGAGCAGGGTGAAACAGAAAATAAAAAGCCTATAAAGTGGGTAAAATTATTAGGTACAAAACAAAGCTGGGTTTTTATTTCTGCCAAGCTTTTAACTGACCCTATCTGGTGGTTTTTCCTGTTTTGGCTACCCTCCTACTTTTCGGCTATTTTCAATCTTAACTTAACAAAACCAAGCTTGCAATTAGTAATTATATATGCCGCCACTACTATTGGCAGTATAGGCGGAGGATATATTTCATCCAGCCTGATTAAAAAAGGGTGGCCAGTTTTAAAAGCCAGGAAATTTACACTTTTTATAGCTGCAATTGCTGTAATGCCTATTATGCTGGCCAGGTATACAACTGATATTTGGGTAGTTGTTGGTATTATCAGCCTGGCTACAGCAGCCCACCAGGCATGGAGTTCAAATATTTTTACTATAGTATCAGATATTGTCCCTAAAAGGGCAGTCAGCTCTGTTGTAGGCATAGGTGGCATGACCGGTTCAATCGGATCAACTATTTTTCCGTTATTTGTCGGTTTTTTGCTTGACCATTATAAATTTACAGGAAATATAGGAGCTGGTTATAATATTTTATTTATAATCTGCGGCCTTGTTTACCTTATTGCCTGGTTAATTATACATGCGTTAACCTTACACATGAAACCTATAGAATTTAATGATTAAAGTTTTGATAAATAAAGTCTAATCCATCTTATGAAAAAATACATCTATATATTTCTAATAATAGTAACAGCTATTTTATACCAATGTAAAGTGCATAAACAGGTAGCTAAAGCACCCGTGCCGGTAGTTACTGATATTAACTCATCTCCCATAGTTTCACCGGAAGAATCAATTGGAAAAATGAAGCTGGAAGATGGATTTACAGCAAAACTGGTAGCGGCCGAACCTTTAATAAGCGCGCCTGTGGCGATGACCTTTGATAATAAGGGACGTATTTGGGTATTACAAATGGATGATTATATGCCCGATACTTTAGGCACAGGAGAAAATACCCCCAGTGCTAAAGTGGTAATTCTGGAAGACAAAAATAAAGACGGTGTAATGGATACCCGTAAAGTTTTTTTAGATTCATTGGTAATGCCCCGTGCTTTATGTTTAATTGAAAACGGAATACTGGTAGCTGAACCTCCCTATTTGTGGTATTATGAAATAGTTAATGATAAACCTGTTAAAAAGACATTAGTTGATAACAAGTATACCGATGGTGGCAATGTTGAACACCAGCCAAATGGTTTATACCGGGCAATGGATAACTGGATCTATAACGCAAACTCGGATAAACGATATCGTAAAGCAGGTGATAAATGGCTGATAGGGCATACCCATTCTATGGGTCAATGGGGCATAAGCCAGGATAATATGGGCCGTTTGTATGCTAATGATAATTCAACAAACCTGGTAGGTGATTATTTTCCTCCGGGCCTTGGTATTAACAATAAAGATCAGCATGGTGTAGCGGGTTATAATGAAAGAACAGTTGCTGATAACCGTGTTTTTCCTATCAGGCCAACTACAGGCGTTAACCGGGGATACATGAAAGGTGTACTGGATGACAGCCTGCGATTAGTCAATTTTACTGCAGCCTGCGGGCCGCTTATTTATAGGGGAAATTTATTTGGAAAAGATTTTGATTTGAATGCCTTTGTTGCTGAACCGGCAGCCAATTTAATTAAACGTGATATACTGCATGAAAATGGAAATATAGTTAAAGGGAGAGAGGCATATTTGGGCCGGGAGTTTTTAGCCAGCGTGGATGAACGGTTCAGGCCGGTAAGCTTGTATGACGGCCCGGACGGTGCATTATATGTAGTGGACATGTATAGGGGAATTATACAGCACAGAACTTATTTAAGCACGTATCTAAAACAAGAAATTGGAAAACGTGATTTAACCCGGCCGTTAAATTGTGGTCGCGTTTATAAAGTTTATCCAACCAATAAAAAACTGGTAAATGTAACCTTCCCGGATAATCCTGCTAAGCTGGTGCCGCTATTAGGCAATCCTAATGGTTTTGTAAGAGATAAGGCTCAGCAAATACTTGTAGACAGCAAGGCAACCCAAGTTATCCCGGCCTTACAAAAGGCCATAAAATCAACCAATAACCCATGGCTGGTTATACATGCATTGTGGACATTGGAAGGATTAAACGCTATAAAAACTGATGAGGTTTTAAACTTATTACAGTCTGCTGATTGGACCATACGAATGCAGGCTTTAACTATTTTGCCTTCGGTTATTCACAAAGACAACTATCAGCAATTTGCACAGGCATTAGACCATATAATAGCAAATAATGACACCTTGGCTGCGCCTTATGTAGGCTTTGTTACCAATTATATTCATCCGTTTGATCAAAAAGCGGCTAACACTTTATTGCTTAGCCTTGTAAAAAAACATCCGGATAATTTATTTGTTGCTGATGCTGTAGTAAGTAACCTGCAAGGGCGCGAAGCAGGTTTTCAAAAAGAAATAGCAGCAATAGCCCCCAATCCAAACCTGGAAATTAACAAAAGGCTGCAACGGGTAATTACCGCTATTGAAAATGCCAAACACAACAGCGACCCTAAGGTACTGGCAAAAGAGTTTCCAAAAGGAGCTGCAATTTTCAGCACCGTTTGTAAAACCTGCCATGGCGAAGATGGCGGTGGTGTGCCCTCTTTGGCACCGCCTCTAAATAAATCTGAAGTGGTAAATGGCAACAAGGAAATTATGATATCTATAGTATTAAAAGGATTGACAGGGCCGATAAAAATAAATGGTCGTTTATACAAGGCTCCTGAAATTAGTGGCGAGATGCCTGGTTTTGCCGATAATAAAGACTACACCGATGCAGACATCGCTCAAATATTGAATTTTGTACGCCGCTCGTGGCAAAATACCGGTGATAAGGTAAGTACTGGCGACGTAAGCAATGTGCGCAAAAAATTAGAAGGCCGGCAAAAATCATTCACCATGGAAGAACTTGATCCGTCATTAAAAGTTAACTAACTGTATTATTAATCTGATAAACCAACCAATTATGAAAAAACTAATTTTTTGTTTAATGCTAATCTGTTGTGTTGTACCTCTTTCCTTTGGGCAACGCAAATTATTAAAAGAAGTACCGGGGGCGGTTTCTTACACCTTTCGTGCCGATTTAGCTAAAGATGTACCGGGCACATTGGATAAAATTAAAGCTATGGGAATTACCAATATGGAGTTTTCAGGACTTTTTAATCAAACACCCGAAAAATTACGTGCGCTGCTTGATGAGCGCGGCATGCGTTGTACCAGTTTGGGCGTAGGTTACGGTGACCTGCAAAAAGATCCGGATAAGGTTATTAAAACCGCAAAAACTTTAGGTGCCGAATTTGTGCGTGTTGCTTCAATCCCGCATCCGGGCGATTTTAAAGATCTAAAGGCCGACGCGGTAAAACAGGCGGCTATTGATTTTAATGTTTTCGGAAAGAAATTGAAAGAGAATGGTTTAACCTTCTGCTATCACAATCATGGACCAGAGTTTCAACCTGCCGGCGACTTAGGCGAAGGAACTTTTTTTGACTACCTGGTAGAAAAAACTGATCCAAAGTATGTTTCATTTGAAATGGATGTACTGTGGGTTTACTGGCCCGGGCAGGATCCTGTAGCCTTATTACAAAAATATCCTAAACGTTTTAGATTAATGCATGTAAAAAATGTAAAGAAAGGTATTCCACGCGGCGGATCCTCAACCAATGTGCCTGTTGGAGAGGGCCAGATAGATATGGAAGCTGTTTTAAGGGCCGCCCAAAAAACAGCCATCAAGTATTATTATATTGAAGATGAAAGCCCTGCTGAGTTAATTGATATGCAGGTACCTGTAAGTATTAAATACATGGAAGGACTGACAAAGTAATTAATTAGCAATTTGTATTACTAAAAGAGGCTGATCATAGTTATGATACAGCCTCTTTTAGTTTAATTATGTTCACGTTCATTAACACACGAACATCTATGAACACCCTTATCATCAGTTAGTCACAGCAAAATAGGTGTTTTTTTAAACCTATAAATAGTGTATTAGTTATCAACACTATCAGGTCATATATACCTCACTTTCCTGCCAGATCATTCAGCATGTTAATCAACAATTTGGCAGGAACCGGATCAGTAACTGCTTTTTCAAATAATATTGCTGATAAAATAGCATTACCCTGGCTATCTTTTATTTTTACGATCGGAAATCCTTTTATTTTATCAAGCGTACTCATTCTTGCACTCACCTGGCCGGATAAATAACCATGAATTTTTGTGAATGACGCTAATGCTTCAACCGAAGGATCACGATTTATACGGAAAGCATCTGTAACAACCGTAGGTTTTTCCCGTTGATTATTATTAAAATACCTGATGTCCAATGGTTCTATACCATTAAATATAGCAGATTCAGGAATATCCATATTAGCGATTTCTCCCGGTACATTTACTACACTCCTCACATATTGAGGGTAAAGAAAATGCGCGTAGTTGCCTGATTGGGTTAATAAAACATTACCGCCGTGCTGAATCAATGCTTTTATTTTTTCAGCTTCCACACCCGGCGTATTAACAGAATCGAGACCAGAAAATACAAATACATCCGCTTTTTGATTAACCGCATCAGCAACGGAACCAGCTGCAGTATACTTTACACCTAAAAAATCAAGTGCCGGAGAAATGGTTTTATTCAAATCAACCACTACAATTTTTTTGTCCTTAAGCCTCTCTGTGTTCAAGCTGTTTTTTTCTGCAAATAATAGGTCATAGCTATTTTCAGCAATCACTTTTCCGTTGGCTGTTAATTGTAAAACCAGTTTACCCTCAACCCGTTGCTGCGGCAGGTCTTTTGGAATCAGGATATTAGGATCAATCCATTCCCTGCCATAATTTTCTAACGCAGCTACATCTTTCTCCCCTTTGGCAAATGTTTGCCCGTTATTATTCACCAGTTGCCAATGAAGCTGGGAGGCAGGCAATAAACTGCCGTCCTCCTTATCATTTATTACACATATTTTTGTGGGCAAACGCTCACCTGCATAAAAGTGACGTCCCCACAACTCGGCTGATACCAAAACAGGCTGTAAAGCATTTTTCATATCATAATATAC
>JAQBOY010000008.1 GCA_028287805.1 Mucilaginibacter sp. | reverse complement strand
TGCGAGTTGCCATAAGCTTTATGATCAATAAACCCTTTTCCTTCCAACACTCTTACTACAGTTGATACAGTGTTATAAGCAGGCTTTGGATCAGGCATCTTTTCAATAATATCCTTTACAATGGCCTCATTTAACTGCCATAATATTTGCATTACCTGTTCTTCTGCTTTTGTTAATTCTTTGATCTGCATACTAAACTATTTTTATAGTTAGATAAAGGTATAAACTATTTATGTAGTTCGCAAACTATTTTTATAGTTTTTTAAAATTATTTTTCAAGCACATCTGCACATAATTCTCGTCTTACACTTGCATATCTGCATATTTGCACATTAATTTGTAAACCTTTACCTCACAATATGTCTCTGCTCCATCAAGTTGGCTTAACTTTTATTAAAAACATTGGCCCCACGTTAGCTAAAACTTTACTGGCTTATTTTGGCGATGAAGAAAAGGTTTTTAATGCCAATGAAGCAAAGCTGCTTAAAGTACCCGGCATTGGTGATAAAACTATTGCCCAGCTTAATTTTGCCGAAGCCCTGGGCAAGGCGGAAGAAGAGTTGAAGTTTATAGAAAAGAATGCCATAGATGTTTTGTTTTATACAGATAGTGCTTATCCAAAACGTTTAAAAAACTGTGCTGATTCGCCCGTATTGTTATATAGCAAGGGCAATGCAGATCTGAATAACTATCGTGTTATTAGTATTGTAGGCACGCGTAACGCTACAGATTACGGTAAGCAATTGTGCCGGCAGCTAATTGAAGAATTAGAACCCTATAATGTTTTAGTAGTAAGCGGACTGGCCCTGGGTATAGATGTAGCCGCGCATAAAGAATGCCTCAAGGTTAATATGCCAACAGTAGGCGTATTAGGCCATGGACTTGACAGAATATACCCCAGTCAAAATCGTTCGGTTGCTGACAGGATGCTGGAAAACGGGGGATTATTATCAGAGTATCCTTCAGGTACCATGCCTGACAGGGAAAACTTTCCCCAGCGCAATAGAATTGTAGCAGGCCTGGCTGATGCCACCATAGTTATTGAAGCCAGTGTAAAGGGCGGTGCATTAATTACCGCCGAAATAGCAAATGGCTATAACCGGGATGTATTTGCTTTTCCTGGTAGGGTAGGCGACCAGTTTTCGGAAGGGTGTAACTTCTTGATAAGAAATAATAAAGCCGCCCTGTTAACTTGTGTTGCCGACCTGGCTTACAGCTTAGGCTGGGAAAAGCCTGATAGCTTAGCGCCGGTTACCCAACAGTATTTATTGCCGATAGATCTTTCGGCAGATGAAAGGGCGATATTTGAAATTATACAACAGCATAAAATGCCCCTGGCTATTGATGACCTCACCATTAAAGCTAATATGCCGATGAGCCAATTGGCTATGAACTTGCTTAATATGGAAATGCAGGGTTATATCCGATCATTACCGGGTAAAACCTACCAGGTTAATTAAGAATAGAATAATGATAAGAACAAGGAGCCGGGAATTAAGCATAAGTTTAATTCCCGGCTCTTAATACTTATATTTCTTATCAAGCTCTCCTGATCAAGCCTAAAAGTAAAGCTATAATAGCAATAACTAACAGGATATGGATAAGTCCGCCTGCAGAATAAACGAAAAATCCTAATGCCCAGCCTATTATTAGGATAACCGCAATGATGTACAATAAACCTCTCATGTTTGTAAAGTTTTAGTTTTATAATAAGATGATGTATACTAAAACCATTCCAAAAATGAGTGGAAATAAAAAAACCCTGCTTTTGCAAGGTTTTATTATTTCTATTGTATTAATTAATACTCATCTTCATTAAAAAAGAAATCATCTTTAGTTGGATAGTCAGGCCATATTTCCTCAATATTTTCATAAGGCTCACCATCGTCTTCCAGTGCCTGCAGGTTTTCTATAACTTCAACAGGCGCTCCAGAGCGTATAGCATAATCAATTAATTCGTCCTTGGTTGCAGGCCATGGAGCATCCTCTAAGTGTGATGCCAGTTCAAGTGTCCAGTACATATTTTCTTTAATTGTTTAGTTTGTCTGTAATTTACAATTTTCGCAAAAGTATAATATTTTTAAATTGCTTAACCATATATTTTTTAATTTTTTTATAGCCGTGGTATCCATTGATTTTCAGGAACCTTTTGTTCATTCCCTAATTTACGTGCTAAAGTGAACAGGTAATCACTCAGTCTGTTCAGATAAATATTCACTTTTTCGTCAACTGTACTTTCTTCAGACAGGTGCACCGTTAAGCGCTCGGCTCTTCGGCATACGCAACGTGCTATATGACAGAAAGATACCATGTTACTTCCGCCGGGCAAAATAAAGTGTTTCAATTCGGGCAATTGCCCCGTCATATCATCCATCTCCTTTTCCAGCAGTTCAATGTCTGCAATGTTCAGGTCTGGAATAACCATTTTTGATTTTTCCGGGTCAGCAGCCAGCGATGCGCCTATGGTAAACAGCCTGTCCTGTATTTGTTTTAATATATCTTTATCATGCTCCCCAATCTCCTGATCCCGTATTAAACCGATATAGGAATTCAGTTCATCAACGGTTCCGTAACTTTCAATGCGCAAATGATGTTTGGGCACACGAGTACCGCCAATTAATGACGTAAAACCTTTGTCGCCTGTTTTAGTATATATCTTCATATCTGTTGGTACGAATATGATGTAAAATATCAAATAACTTTAATAATTGTACGTTTAATACGTGGTTTTAATTTTAAAGTTGGATTAAACTGATTTTGGAAGATGGCTGGTTAAGTTAAAAATGTAATAACCTGGTCGTTTGCATAATCAGTTTAATTCAACTTAACCAACTTTTAACCTGATAAGATTTCTTTGTAATGTTTAATTTTAACACGATTACTATTTAATATTATGAAACCTATCCTGTTATCTTTTAAAGTTGTATTGATTTTACTGCCTGTAATGTTATTATTGAGTTTTAAGTGCAGCAGTAACAAAACCGCTGCTAAAAAAAGCTCATCTGCGGCTCCATTCAATTTAATTACCGAAAAGCAATTTAATGACCTTTTTCCTAAGCGTAATAAATTTTATACTTATGCCTCGTTTATTAAAGCGGTAAAAAATTTAAGCGCTATAAAGGTAAAGGTAAGTAGGCGTTCTGTATCCATTTATCAATATATCCGTACCGATAAGCCTACCGGTAAAACAACTATAGTAAGACAGGATGCGGACTGGAACGAAGAGTGGGCCAAAAAAAAGCCCGACAGTACTTATACAGTTGATTACGGCGATTTTTGCACCGCCTCAGACTTGGAAACCAACAAAAAGGAATTAGCCGCTTTTTTTGCCAATGTAGCGCACGAAACCAGGTTTGGCGAAAATAATAAATTTGACGATGGCCTGATATTTATTCACGAAAAGGATACTTCAAATGCTTATACAGCCCCAAATGATGACTACCCGCCGGTACCGGGAAAAAAATATTATGGCCGGGGGCCCATTCAGTTAAGTTATAATGGTAATTATGGAAAAGCTTCAAATTTTATTTTTGGCGATAAAAATGTATTGCTGAAAAATCCGGCATTGATTGAAAATGATCCGGTAGTAGCTTTTGAAACGGCCATTTGGTTTTGGATGACCCCCGATACACATAAGCCATCTGCCCACGATGTAATGACAGGTAAATGGCAGCCCAATGCCGCGGATAAAGCCAGGGGCCGCACGCCCGGTTTTGGTATGACCATTAATATTATAAACGGCGAAGTAGAATGTAATAAAGGTGATAATGTTAGTATGAACGACCGCATTAGCTTTTACCAATACTTTTTAAAGCAGCTGGGAGCAAGTGATCCTAACTGCGTCTGCTCATGCGGTAAAATGGAGGCGTATCATTATTGAAAATCTCCTGTCGTTCTCAGTATGGCGAAGAATCCTCTGTAAGCGATAAGCATTACTTAAAATAGCCTGTCGTTCTGAGCATAGCGAAGAATCTTCTGCAAAGAATAGGCAGGCGTATTATATCATGGCGTAGAAGATCCTTCGCTATGCTCACGATGACAAAATGGGGAGGATAAATCTTATTAATCATAGTTCAGAATTATTAGCAATTTTATTTATTTTTAACAGCTAAACCTGTTAAATGAATAATTCACCTTCCCATGGCCTGCAAACAAATGAAATCGAAAGATTTCAGACAACCTATAACACGCTTAAAGGAAAATTTCATATTCAGCTAACGGGGCATATCAATTTTCATTTAGAGCAGTTTGAGCTATTTAAATCTTACCTGGCTCTTAACCTGCAAAATTCCTATGTTATTAAACAGGCCAATAGCGATTGTTATGTGCTTTTT
>JAQBOY010000496.1 GCA_028287805.1 Mucilaginibacter sp. | reverse complement strand
CGGTAAAATTCCACGGAATGATATCTTCCATCCACGCCAGGCGGTATGGCTCTAACCTTTTGGCTAAACGTATAGCATTGTTTTCGTCAAAGTGGCCAAAGTGATCTGATGATAAAGGCACATCGTAGCCTACTGCGTTACGCACTTTATCTACGTATTTTGCAATTTCGTCTAAACCTTTATCCGTAATTTGAATTTGTGTAAACTGGTGCCTGGTATTGCCAAAAGTATTCGGCCTGTCATTCCATTGGCCGCCGCCCTTATTTTTCCAGAAATTGGAATTTACCGTGGTACCGGGAATATCTTTAACTAACTCAATGCCCAAATCCATTTTAAGCCAGGTATACCCTTTTGTTTCCAGCCTGTCTTTCACTTTGGCGCTAAATACAGCAGGATCTTCTTCCTCCGGAGTATCTGCATACAGCCTTACCGTATCCCTGAACTTTCCGCCTAATAACTGGTAAGCGGGTACATTGTAAGCTTTACCGGCTAAATCCCAAAGCGCCATTTCAACACCACATACGCCGCCGGCCTGCCTGCCATGATATCCAAATTGTTTAATGCTTTTAAATATCAGGTCGACGTTACAAGGGTTCTGGCCTAATATCCTGCTTTTAAGCATCAACGCGTAGCGTACGTCGCCACCATCTCTTACTTCGCCTAAACCATATATACCCTGGTTAGTATCAATACGGATAATAGGGCAACGGCCAACCGTTGTGGTTGGAATGATGTAGCGCATATCCGTTATTTTTAACTCAGAAGGATGGCTGTTGCGATTCACTTTTGAGGTTGATTGAGCAAGCGTATCCTCAATTGGCGAAAACATAAAACCGCCAAGAGCTAAACCGCTGCCTAATGCTGCTTTTTTTATAAAGTCACGACGGTTATCACCGGCGTTTGCTGCATCTTGCTGAGCAGAAGCAGCAGTATCTTTTTTATCCGAAAAGAAATTTAATAATGAATTTTTCATCTTTAATATTTTTAAGAGAAATGACAGATCAATTTATTACCAGGTACGATTTTTAAGATAATCATCTAATTGCGTGCGGGTCATCGGCAATTTACCCGGATAGGTTTTAAGCCATTGCAGAAAATCATTCCTGATCTCCTCAGTCCATTTAGTATCTATTTGTCCGGGTGTGTACTTGCCTTCACGCAGGCGCTGGTGACCATATTCATCGCGCAATCCAATAAATTCAGAGGTAATGGCTAACTCTTCTGCCAGGTAAGCCGGAATAAATATAGTGCCTTCCTTTTTTGCCAATACAATATCTCCGGGTAAAACAGTGGCACGCCCTATGCGTATGGGTACATTGATACCGGCAAGCATCATTTGCTGTATATAAGACGGATCAACACCCTTAACCCAGCCGTTAAACCCTTTAATGTCACTAAGTCCCTCCATATCACGTACAGAGCCATAAAATACTATCCCTCTTTTAGTTTTAGCATATATGGAGTTACCCAGGTTGTCGCCAATTAGTGTTCCGTCGGCCATTTTAGCATAACTATCTGCCACGTAAACATCACCGGTTTTTAACACGTCAATGGGCCACGAATTAGTTGCGCCTATTCTTCCTTCGGCAACGCCTTTGTCTTTAATTACCTTTTCCATATCGGGCCTTAGTGGCATATATTGCGCGGTAACTACACGTCCTACCATTACATCTTCAGGGTGAACAATTGTCCACTCGCCTTCAAATTGATTTTGGAAGCCTTTGTTACGCAATACCCCCCAGGCATCTTCAATAGAAATCTTTTTTAATCGTTCTAAAATTTCATCAGCAACTTTAGGCCTACCGTCCGAAAAACGTTCGCCTTTCCAGTTAGATGTTAATGCAGTGATCTGAGCAGGCGATAAAGTTACCTCCTGTGATTTAGCATTTACGGCTATTACAATAAATAGCAAGAAAAAAATTAGTGGTTTTTTACTCATAATTAGTTTAGCATTTAATTATATAATTGGTTAAATTAATTGATTAAGCAGGTTTTACTAAAATATAACCACCGTATTGTTATTATTTGTAAAAAATGTTGTTTACATAAATAACAAATACTGCTATACCATAAAATTTATGATATAATATTACATACTCCTATACTGGTTAGTTATAATTGGTTGCGATTGATCGCATTACATTGCAAATGAAAGCAACATAATGTGAAATAAATTTTAGTATCAAAGCAAAAAATTGTAATATATTAACATATATAGGTTACACAGCCTGATAACCGGAAGATAATTTGCAGCAGTAATATTGAATTAATTGAATTGAATTAAAACTCTTCCTTTAAGTAAGCATGCCGGTAATCCAATGGTTTCTTTTTAGTGATGGTTTTAAATTGATGATAGAAGTGCGAAATATTATTATAGCCACAGGCATAGCCAATTTCTCCAATATTGTACTCATCTTCAACTAATAGTCTGGAAGCCTGACCGATACGCACTTCCATTAAAAATTGAATGTATGTTTTTTTTGTTTTTGATTTAAAATACCGGCAAAATGAATGTTTCCCCATAGCTAACTGTGCAGCCACCTCTTCCAGTGCAATCTTCCGGTGAAAGTTATTGAATGTATATTCAAAAATTGAGTTGATACGGCTTTGATCAACACTGTTTACCGCATGGTTAAAGCCATTTGATGAAATAAATTCATACTCTTTGCTGCCGGCTATCAGGTCTAATGCCGAAAGCAGGTTTATTAATCGTTTGCTTGGCGAATCAACCAGCATTTCTTCGGCAATTTTAGCTACCTTTTTCCGGGTTTCCCCATATATCTTCAATCCCAGCTTAGCCGATTCTAATACCCTTGTTATATTTTTTATTTCCGGAAGATTTAAAAAAGTTGTCCCCAAAAAATCGTTTTGGAATAATACAACTATAGATTCGCCTTTTTTTAAATCGGTTCTTTCCATATACTTTTTTTCGTGCCGAAAAGTATGGGGCAAATTTGAGCCAAATAAATAAAGATCGCCATTTTTAAACGGGCCCACATAATCACCAATTAAACAAGTCCCAAAGCTCCTTTTAATTAACAGCAATTCAATTTCAGGATGATAGTGCCA
>JAQBOY010000123.1 GCA_028287805.1 Mucilaginibacter sp. | reverse complement strand
GGCATCCATGATTTTTTCCTGGCGGATGAAGGGCTTAAAAATATCCCTGTTATTGGCCCGCAACAGCAGGGCGCGCAGTTAGAGGGCAGTAAAGATTTCTCTAAACAGTTTATGGCAAGGCACAATATTCCTGCGGCCAAGTCTAAAACTTTTACCCGTGAAACATTACAGGAAGGTTTTGAATACTTAGCTACCGCTGGGCTGCCCGTTGTATTAAAAGCTGATGGACTGGCTGCCGGAAAAGGGGTATTGATTTGTTTGAGCTTACAGGAGGCACAGCAGGAATTAATAGAGATGCTTACCGAAGCTAAATTTGGCGAAGCCAGTTCAAAAGTAGTAGTGGAGCAGTTTTTACAGGGTATTGAACTATCCGTATTTGTATTAACGGATGGCAATAACTATAAAATTTTACCATCGGCTAAAGATTATAAACGTGTTGGCGAAGGCGATACCGGTTTAAATACCGGCGGCATGGGCTCTGTTTCGCCGGTTCCGTTTGCTGACGCGGATTTTTTAAAGAAGGTAGAAGACCGCATTATCATTCCAACTATACAAGGCTTAAAAAGCGAAAAGATTCCCTATAAAGGATTTATTTTTATCGGACTAATGAATTGCAACGGCGATCCGTACATGATAGAATATAACTGCCGCATGGGTGATCCTGAAACGGAAAGTGTTTTGCCGAGGATCGAATCGGACCTGGTTGACCTGTTATCCGGCGTAGCCGAAGGCAATTTGAACGAACGGGAATTAATTATTTCTGATCAGATTGCAGCAACCGTAGTGATGGTTGCTGGCGGGTATCCGGGCGAATATTTGAAAAACAAAGTAATTACCGGAATTGAGAATGTACGTGATTCACATGTTTTTCATGCAGGTACAACGGCAGATGGTGAAGATATCAAAACCACAGGCGGACGGGTGCTGGCAGTTACGTCTTTACAAGATAATTTATTTGCCGCGCTGCAACAGGCCACTGCTGATGCAAGCCGTATATATTACGATGGCCTATATTTCAGGAAGGATATCGGGTTTGATCTGTTGTAATCTACTGATGACATTTTGATTATAATATTTATACAAGATTGATGTTTATCTTACGTTAAACCTCACATAAAAATAATTTAATTAAACTTATTTTTTGAGTTAAACCTTTTATTAATTGCTTGTCTAAATTAATAATTTAAAGGATCAAATAGCTATGAAGAAACTAATTTATTTGGGACTGTTTTTAGTGGTACTGTCCGGTTTATCAGCCTGCACCAGTTATAATTATTATGTTGCCGGGCTAAACAAAACCAACATGAGCGGTTACCATACATTTGCCTGGATGCCTGTAGGTAATACCAATGCAAAAGGCAGCAGCATGATTGCAGATGCGAAAATAAAAGATGCCGCTACTATGGCTCTGTCTGACAAAGGTTTACGGTTACAACAACATAACCCTGATCTGCTGGTTAGCTATTCGACTATGGTAGGTACCGGCACCAGAACTAATTATTATCCTAATTACGGTTATTATGGCGGCTTTTATCCCGGCTTTGGTTTTGGCCTTGGATGGGGCGGCGGCTGGGGTGGATGGGGCGGCTGGGGCTTTTACCGTCCGTGGTATTATGCCTATGGTGCGCCATTTGCATACGGAGGCGTAATTGCTGATACTGAACACTATAAAGAAGGCACTATAATTATCGACCTGATAGATACCCGTACTAAACAGGTTGTATGGCGCGGTTTTGGCGTTGGTGAAGTACATCATAACCCGCAAAAGAATGTGGACGACCTGCCAAAGGTTGTAGACGGTGTTTTAGATCAATTACATATTAACCCATCGCCTGGAAATTTTAGAAGAAGGGGCCCAGGCCCCGGACCTGCCAGAAGGCCAGGATATTACCCTACGTCAAATTCGATATAATCTGCTAAAAAATAATGCAAAAAAGCCTGTTCTGAATAATGTTTCAGGACAGGCTTTTTTTATACGGAAAGCGAAATGATATCACCCTATCTGGATAAGTAATTGCAGCAAGGCTTAGCAATAATAATCAATAGCTTCCAGTATAACCCCGCAAGCGTTTTTAATTTCATCAGGTGTAATGATTAACGGAGGGGCTATGCGCATGGCATTGCTGCAATGTAAAAACCAATCGGTAATTACGCCATGTTCAATACAGCGGTCAATTATTTTTTTGTTAAGCTCAAAGTTTTCCAGCTCTATAGCCAGCATTAACCCTTTGCCGCGAATTTCTTTTATAGCCGGATGAACTAACAGTTTACGCATCAATACTTCCTTTTCTGCAACCTGGCCCGTAAGGTTTTCATTAAGCAGTACTTCAAGAGCCGCAAGCCCTGCCGAACAACATACGGGATGCCCGCCAAAAGTGGTAATATGCCCTAATATGGGGTTTTCCTTTAAGGCATCCATTATAGCATTGGATGCAATGAAAGCCCCTATCGGCATACCACCGCCCAATGCCTTTGCCAATAAAAGTATATCAGGTACAATATCAAAATGCTCAAAGGCAAACAACTTACCTGTACGGCCGAAAGCGGCTTGTATCTCGTCTAATATTAAAAGCGTTCCGGTAGCATTGCACCTTGCCCGCAAAGCCTGCATATAAGTGGCATCAGGAACCTGGATACCGGCTTCGCCCTGTATGGTTTCTATAATAACACAGGCGGTTTCTTGGGTATTGAACTTCAGATCGTCCATCTGATTAAACCGGATAAAATTAATACCCGGTAATAATGGGCGGTAAGCTTGTTTATACTCCTCATTACCCATTACGCTTAACGCGCCATGCGTGCTGCCATGGTAAGA
>JAQBOY010000222.1 GCA_028287805.1 Mucilaginibacter sp. | reverse complement strand
TAAGATAAGCGATGGCTTTGTCCAGATATTTTTTGTCATGACTAACCCGGTAAATTAATGCCAGCGCATACATTTTACGCATATCTTTTAATGACAGGCCTGTAGCTATTTTTTTTGGATCGCCTTGCAAGCGGCCTTCAGAATGAATGGTGTCAATTGGGTTTGGAGTGTCATTTAATGCGGCATCCGCTGTTTTTTGAAGTTCGGCAAATCGCATTTTAGCAGACGGATCAGTAGCTACCAGGTGCTGTAACTTGCCTAATTCTGTTTCATTTAAACTTACAAATTGTGCCTTTACGCTTAAAACGCAAATAAGCATGATAATTAGCAGGCCTGTTTTTTTCATTTTTTAAGGTTATAACCGAACTAAGTTATTTATTTATTTCAACAATAGTCCAAAAACAACAGGTATAGCCATCATAAAAATTATAATAAGCGACAGATCTGTACAAAAAAATCCTTAGCGTTTAGCTAAGGATTTTTATACCCTTCTAAAAAAATAAGCGGCCTACTGATGCCCCACTACAAGATGGGGCTCATATAATTCTTCCAATTTTTTAATTTCTTCAGCACTTAATTTAACATTTAATGCCGCTACGGCATCTTCCAAATGCCCCGGCTTGCTGGCGCCTATAATGGGTGCAGTTATGGCCGGCTTGGTCAGCATCCAGGCTAAGGCTATTTGCGCGTTAGGTAAGCCATGTTGTTCGGCAATCTCGGTTACACGGTCAACAGTTTCAAAATCTTTATCACTATAGAGGGTTTTTCCAAACGCATCGGTTTTGGCACGTTCGGTTTCATTCCCTTCTTTACTGCTTTTTCTGGTCAGCACCCCGCGGGCCAATGGCGACCATGGAATAACCGCTATTTTTTGGTCCTCACATAATGGAAGCATCTCACGTTCTTCTTCGCGGTAAATTAAGTTATAATGCGGCTGCATAGATACAAATCTTGTCCAGCCATGCAAGTCGGCCAGGTAAAGCGCTTTTGCAAACTGCCAGCTATGCATGGACGATGCCCCTATATAACGTGCCTTTCCGGCTTTAACCACATCATGCAAAGCCTCCAGCGTTTCTTCAATCGGCGTATTATAATCCCACCGGTGAATTTGATACAAATCAACATAATCAGTTCCCAACCGTTTCAGGCTGGCATCAATAGCGCTCATAATATGCTTGCGCGACAGGCCTTTGTCATTGGGTCCTGGCCCCATCGGGTTAAACACCTTGGTAGCTAAAACAACCTCGTCGCGTTTAGCAAAATCGTGCAGGGCCCTGCCCACCACCTCTTCACTTGCACCGGCGGTGTAAACATCTGCTGTATCAAAAAAATTAATGCCCTCTTCCAGTGCTTTTTTAATAAACGGGCGGCTTTGTTCCTCATTTAATGCCCAGGGCCATCTTTCAGTAGGTATGCCATAGGTCATAGTGCCCAAACATAGCCGGGAAACCATCATCCCGGTATTACCAAATCGTACGTATTCCATAGTAGTAGTTGTAAATTTTTATAAAATTACATATTGCTGCTCAACAAGGGGAGTACCAAACAACTAACTTTTTAATTAGGACATTAAAATGAACAGTTTAACAGGCGGTATCATTTATTTTTTTTTGTTGGGTAAGTTAGTGGGTGATAATACACCATCTTTCATCATTTGGTTAAAAATCGATGGTACATAATCCTTTAAAAAATCTTGAATATCGGCGGGGTTATACGTTTTTGATTGGGCCGCCCAAACAAGTTGCTCTGTTTGCGCATTATAAAAATTGGTTTCTATATAATAAACCTTATCCTGATCATAATAGCCGGGAGCGTAAACATTAGGGTACCAATTATTATAATAATCCGAAAACCGGTTATAGTAACCAAAGTGCAGGCCCGGGTTCCAGGCTTCTCCTCCTTCATAATGGCTTTCAGTTTCTTTACGTAAGAGCGCTACGGTCAATATCCCGTTGGCTCCGGTAGCTAATATCTGGCTGATAGCCAGGTTCTTTTTCTGCCCGGTCTCCACACTAAAATTTGGCGGAAAAACTTCCATGCTCTTTTCTACTATAAGCCCTTTCTGTTGTAAAATTTTTTGCAAGCCATCTTCAACCTGCTGCTTAACCGGTATGTTACTTGTAATGGCGGCAACAAAAATATTATTGTAGCCATTTGCAGTTGTTACCGGTTTATGCCAGGTACTGGTGATCATAGTTGAGCTGCCGCACGAGTTAATTAAAATTGGCATTATAAGCAATAGGCAGATGTACAAAGGTTTATAAATAGGGCTCATAGTAAATATTTTATTACTGTGCATTTGTTTGAGTGATAAGCCCGTCTTTTACCATCTGATTATAGATAGTTTGTACATAGCCTTTTAAAAAACTGTCAATACTGCCCGGATCATACGTTTTAGACTGTGCAGCCCAAATTAATTGTTCAGTTTGGGCATCATACAGGTTAGTTTCTAAATAATATACCTTATCCTGTGCATAATAACCGGGAGCATACACATTAGGATACCAGTTATTATAATAATCCGAAAAACGGTTATAAAAGCCATATCGCATTCCGGGGTTCCAGTAGCCGCCACCGCCTACATAATGGCTTTCAGTTTCTTTACGCAACAATGCAACGGTTAATATTCCCTGGGCATTGGTAGTCCGTATTTTACTGATGACCAAATCTTTTTGCTGTCCGGTTTCTGTACTAAAATTTGGCGGGAATATGTCGGTGCTCTTTTCAACGGTAAGGCCTTTTTGCTGCAAAAGTTGCTGCAGACCGTCTTCAACTTTTTGCTTAACCGGTATATTGCTGGTAATAGCAGCAACAAAAATATTTTTATATCCGTTCGCGGTTGCATTTGGCTTGCGCCATGAACTTGTGATCATGGTAGAAGTACCGCATGAGTTGATTAACAGCGGTAAAGTGAGCAGTAAACCTACATACAAGTTTTTTATTGTTTTCATAACAGACTTATTTTAAACGTAATGGCAATATCGTTTCATCATTACTACAGATGATGGAAATGAAATGTTTACTTTTTTTAACCAAAGCGACAATAATTTGCCCTTTGGTGTATTGTTGGCTTTGTTTGATTTTTTTAAAACAAAAAACTAATTCAGGTAAAAGGGTATTTGGATAAATAAAAGATAGATTATAAATTTGCGTAACCAGTTACGTAATTAATGTTAGAAATGAATTTTTATAATAAAACCGGCAAGATGGCATTAGGCAGCAGGCTGCGCAGGCTAAGCGAATTAATAACAGAACAGGCAGGTGAAGTATATAAATTGTATGCCATTGATATGCAGCCTAAATGGTTCCCGGTTTTTTACGCGCTATCAGGTGGCGAAGAAAAAACCATTACACAAATAGCGCAGGAAATAGGGCATTCACATCCATCAGTAAGTACCATTGTTAAGGAGATGGTAAAAAAAGAGATGATAAAGGAAAGTACTAATAAAAGCGACGGACGTAAAAATTATGTAATGCTTACTAAAAAAGGCCTGGCTATTAATAATCAAATACAAACGCAATATGTTGATGTAAACGCCGCTATTGAAAACGCGTTAAATGAAACGCAATACAACATCTGGAAAGCGATTGAAGAATGGGAGTTCTTGCTGGAACAAAAAAGCCTGCTTAAGCGGGTACATGACGAAAAGAAATTACGTGAAAGTAAGGATGTTCAAATTGTTAACTATCAACCCCAATACCAGGAGGCCTTTAAAAGGCTGAATGAAGAATGGATAACTACCTGGTTTAAAATGGAGGCGGCGGATTACAAGTCATTAGATCATCCCCGGGAATATATTCTGGATAAAGGTGGGCATATACTGATAGCGCTTTACAAAGATGAACCGGTTGGCGCTTGTGCGCTTATAAAAATGAATGATCAAACTTTTGAACTGGCAAAAATGGCCGTATCAGTCGAAGCAAAGGGGAATGGAATTGGCTACTTGCTGGGAAACGCGGCTATAAAAAAAGCAACCGAAGAAGGAGCCAAAAAATTATATCTGGAAAGTAATACCATACTTAAACCTGCCATAAGCCTGTATCATAAGTTGGGCTTTAAAAAAATTACCGGCATTCCCTCCCCCTATGAAAGATGTAATATACAAATGGAGCTAACCCTTTAAAAGTAAATAAAGCGATTGACGGACCCAAATTTCCATTGATTGACAGGAAATAATTGAAAGGCTTCCGAAGTTTTAAACTTCAGAAGCCTTTCAATTACACTAATACCGTTCCACCATCAACTACGATCATTTGACCCGTTCCGTATTGTTGGCGCATTAAGTAAAGATAAGCTTGTGCAATATCCTCCGCTTCACCTACACGTTTAACAGGTAAGTTATTACCAATCCCGCTATACATAGCCTCTTTTTCTGCATCCGTCATGTTTGACCACAAATTAGTTTTGACCACCCCGGGCGAAACTATATTTACCCGTACAGGTGCCAGCTCAATGGCCATAGCCCGTGTAAAGCCTTCCATTGCCGCGCAAATGCTGGCTCCTAATGACCATCCTTTGCCCGGTCTTAAACTGGCGATCCCTCCTGTTAATACAATAGAACCATCGCTATTAATATACTGTGCGGCATATTTTACAGCGGTAAATGCGCCCCAGTAGCGCAAGTCAAAAAATCTTTTAGCATCGGCTACCGCCACATCTGCCAGATTAATTAATTGTAAGGCTTCGCCTGCAGTATATACCAGGTGATCAAATTGACCAAGCTTTGTAAAGAAGTCCTGTACCTGCTGTTCGTTGTTCAGGTTTACCACATAACCATTATTTCCTTCCGGTAATTCTTTTAGTGCATTATTAACACGCTCCTGGTTACTTGATACAATAACCACCTTTGCGTCTTCCCCGGCTGCTGCTTTAGCAGTTGCCAGCCCTATACCTGAACTGCCACCCAGGATAACTACTTTTTTACCTTTTAAAAATCCGCTTTGTTGTTGTGTTAGATTATTCATGATTGCATTTGCTTTTGATAAAGCAAAGTTCCTTAACTGTAAATCCATTACACTTAACAAATGGTAAAAAGCAACTTAACGGATATTTTTCCGGATGCGGCTGAGTGATTGTGGTGTAATGCCCAGGTAGGAGGCAACATCACTTAAAGGTACGCGAAGAGCAATTTCGGGCTGGCGCATCATAAACATTTTATAGCGGGTGGTAGAGTCCTGGCCCAGGTAACTGTTTCTTAATTCGATCTTATCCAGCAGGAACTGCTGAGTGATCTGGTCTATCAGGGGTTTTAAATAAGGGAGTTGTAAATAAAGCTTGTCCAAAGCAGCTTTGCTAAAAACCATCACTTCCGTATCACAGGCAGCGCAAATACTTTCATGTGCGGTAAGCTGGTTATTAAAGCTGTTTAATATGGTACAAAGCTGGTTTTCCTTTAAAAAGAAATGGGTTACCTCGTTGCCATGCTCATTGATCACCATAATGCGTAAAATGCCCTTGCAGATAAAATACATTTCCCTGCAAATTTTATCAGCTTTAAAAAGATAATCGCCTTCTTTA
Source organism: Mucilaginibacter sp. (assembly GCA_028287805.1). Classification (GTDB taxonomy): domain Bacteria; phylum Bacteroidota; class Bacteroidia; order Sphingobacteriales; family Sphingobacteriaceae; genus Mucilaginibacter. The sequence goes on along the minus strand of JAQBOY010000222.1, from coordinate 7,900 downwards.
TAAGTGCGATAGACTGTTGCTGAAGTTATTAAAGCCTCATCAGCAGCAGGGATATCTCGAAATAACTTTAAAAAAGAAATTAATGCGTTGAACATTCTGCAAATTAGTGAAACACTTAGAAAGTTGCAGGCTTTTCTAAGGGTTTCATGTTAAAATCTTTCTCTGTAGAAGAGATAGGTGATTAGGATTGATAACAACAAAAAATGCGGCGATTTTATTAAAAGACTAAGTCCTATTGGTATTGTTGCCAAAAGTACCGAACATAAATTCATGTGGGTTGTTGGACAACATTAACAAAGGCTTTTCAATGAAGCAATAAAGCTTTATCCTAAAAAAGCGTACTTTTAGTCAAATTTAATTGAGCAAATGTTTCATAGTTTAGGCAGGTACATTTTATTATTGCGTTTAAGCTTCCGTAAGCCGGAAAAATTCAGTGTTTATTGGGCCGAGGTCATGCGCGAAATGGTTTCCATTGGCATTGGCTCATTGGGCATCATCTCTATCATCTCCGTATTTATTGGTGCGGCAACCACTATACAAGTAGCCTTTCAGTTATCCAGCCCGCTTGTGCCGCTTAGCATTGCCGGCAGTATTGCCCGCGATTCAACTATATTGGAGTTTAGTCCAACTATATCAGCATTGGTATTGGCAGGCCGGGTGGGGTCAAGCATAGCATCAGAGATAGGTACTATGCGGGTTACAGAACAAATTGACGCATTGGAAATTATGGGCGTAAATGCCCCGGGATATTTAATTTCTCCAAAAATTATTTCCAGTATGACCATGTTTCCTTTATTGGTTATTGTGTCAATAACTTTAGGTATAACAGGTGGTTATATCGCTTGTTTAGTATCAGGAGATGTAACACCCGCTGATTATTTAATGGGAGTTAGGGATGGTTTTGATGGATTGACGGTTAGGGTTGCATTAGTTAAAGCGATAGTTTTTGGCTTTATCATCGCTTCTATTTGTGCTTACCAGGGCTTTTATACTTCTGGCGGCGCATTGGAGGTTGGACAATCATCAACAAAAGGGGTAGTATATAGTTGCGTTATGGTTTTATTTGCCGATTTAGTCATAACCCGTATAATGCTATGATAGAGATCAAAGACATTCATAAAACATTCGGCGAAAATCAGGTGCTGAAAGGTATATCTGCAAGTTTTCAACCGGGTAAAAACAATTTAATCATCGGCGGGTCCGGTTCAGGTAAAACCACTTTATTAAAATGTATTGTTGGCCTGCATGAACCTACAAAAGGTGATGTTATTTTTGATGGGCAAAATTTCACTAAAATGAACTTTGAGGAGCGTGTGCCTATCCGGACCCATATAGGCATGTTGTTTCAAAACTCGGCTTTGTTCGACTCCATGACGGTTGAAGAGAATATTATATTCCCGCTTAACCTGTTTACTCAAATGTCAAAATCTGAAAAGCTGGACCGTGCTAATTTTTGTTTGAAAAGAGTAAACCTGGAAGGTAAAAATAAATTATTCCCGGCCGAGCTTTCAGGTGGGATGAAAAAGCGGGTGGGTATAGCCCGCGCCATATCCATGCAGCCTAAATATTTGTTTGTGGATGAACCCAACTCCGGCCTTGACCCTAAAACATCTATACTGATAGATGACCTGATCAATGAACTGACCGAAGAGTACCAGATCACCACCGTAATTGTTACCCATGACATGAACTCGGTAATGGGCATTGGCGAGCATATTTTATTTTTGCATAACGGCGAAAAATGGTGGGAAGGCAGTAATAAAGAAATTGCGCATACCGATAACAAAGAGCTTAACGACTTTGTATTTGCCAGTAAGTTTATGAGAGCAGCCAAGGCGAAGTTGTAATCAGAGATTTGTGATTGAAGATTAGAGATTGGGTGAATAACTGATATATTTGCACTTTTTAAATGACTAATCTCTAATCTTCAATCACCAATCTCTATGATCCAATTGCTTACGCCAACACACTGGAAAGATTACGAGCTGATAGATTGCGGCGATTTTGAAAAGCTGGAACGCTTTGGCAATATTATATTGATCCGCCCCGAACCGCAAGCGGTATGGAGCAAAGTGTTGCCGGCATCCGAATGGCAACGGTTACACCATATTAAGTTTAAAGGACGTTCGGCCACCTCGGGTGAGTGGGTAAAAAAGAATCCCGCTATGTCTGATCGCTGGCATATTGAATATAAAAATGAGGAGGCTACTATTAAATTCCGGCTGGCCTTAACCTCTTTTAAGCATTTAGGCATATTCCCCGAGCAGGCGGTTAACTGGGATTATATCTCTAAAAACATTAAAAATTTTAAAACTCCAGAGCCTAAAGTGCTTAATTTGTTCGCTTATACAGGCGGAGCCTCACTAATTTCCAGGGCTGCAGGAGCAGACACTACACATGTAGACTCCATAAAACAGGTAGTAACGTGGGGCAATGAGAACCAGGAGCTTTCCGGGTTAACCAATATACGCTGGGTAGTTGAAGATGCGCTGAAGTTTGTTAAGCGCGAAGTTAAACGCGGCAAAAAATATAATGGGATTATATTAGACCCTCCGGCTTACGGGCATGGCCCCAACGGCGAAAAGTGGAAACTGGAAGATCATATTAATGAAATGATGCAGGATGTAATACAACTGCTGGATCCCAACGAGCACTTTTTGGTACTGAATACCTACTCACTTGGTTTTTCGGCGGTAATTATTGAAAACCTGATAAAAAGCGCCTACCCGCAAGTGGAAAATTTGGAAATAGGCGAACTTTATTTGCAAGCAACCGCCGGACCTAAACTTCCATTAGGTGTATTTGGAAAGTTTTATAAAAATAAACGATAATTAGCTTTAGCAATATTATATTTACAACAAATTTTATTTTAATAGTTAAATACTTTACCGCTATACTTATTAAGCAAGCAAATCCCTTTTATGAAATTAAAAAACATTGTTTTTTCTAATCTTATCCTGTTATCCTCATTAGCACTTTTTTCAAATTGCAGCCAAAACGATAAAGACAAGCAGGGAAGTACTCAAATAACAACAACTACCGCCGCAAACGCTGCACCTGTTGCCGCTAAAACAGAAGACACGATCTCTACAAAAGTCACTTATCCTCCATTGGATAAAAAATTGTATGATTCATTAACGAAACACATGGCCCATGGTGATACTACAGGCAAATGGCCGGTTAAAAATACGCCATATCCGTTGCCCGGCGCTATTTTGCCGTTTAAGCGTGTAGTGGCTTTTTATGGTAATCTTTACTCTAAAAGGATGGGTATATTAGGAGAACTTCCTCCTAATGAAATGCTGGCCAAACTAAAAGGAGAGGTAAAAAATTGGGAAAGGGCTGATCCTAAAACACCGGTACAGCCTGCCCTGCATTATATTGCTGTTGTTGCGCAAGGCGATGGAGGTAAAGACGGCAAGTTTCGTTACCGCATGCCTTTTAAGCAAATAGACAGTGTTTTAGTATTAGCTAAAAAAGCACATGCAATTGTGTTTTTAGATGTGCAGGTGGCTTTAAGCAATATCCAGGCTGAATTGCCACTGCTTGAAAAATACCTGGCGCTGCCACAAGTCCATTTTGGAATGGATCCTGAATTTTCTATGAAGGATGGTTCAAAACCAGGACGCAGAATTGGTACATATGATGCCGCTGATGTAAACTTTGCATCTAACTATTTAGCCGGCATTGTACGCAAGTATCACTTGCCTCCTAAAATTTTAATAGTACACCGTTTTACTAAAAGGATGGTAACTAACTATAAAAACATCAAACTACACCCCGAGATACAGTTAGTAATAAATATGGACGGCTGGGGTGAGCCCGATTTGAAATTAGGTACTTATCGTAACTTTATTTACCCGGAGCCGGTACAGTTTACAGGATTTAAATTGTTTTATAAAAACGATTTAAAGAAACCGCCTCACCATATGTTAACGCCTGAGGAAGTATTGAAATACAAACCTTATCCTATTTATATTCAGTACCAGTAACGGTATTGTTTCCCTTACACGTCATTGCTGGGGTATGAGCAACTAATTGTTTCTCAGCAATGGCGTTTATAGAGAATAAAGGCGAATCACCCCGATTCTCAAATGTCACATGATAAAACAAGAGCCTTATTCTACTGCACAATTTTATTAGCGCAATAAGAACTGGCAAAGGCTTCAGGCTTGGCTTTAAATACAAAACCCATGCTTAAAATATAACCCATAGCTTCGTGCAGCGCCTGGTTTGATTTAAAAGAAGGGTTGGTATTAATATCGGCATGTACCTCCAGGTCTACATCATACAGGTCAAGCAGGTCACAAAGCTTGTAAGCGATGTCAATTGATTTCTGAACCTCGCTCAGCATCCGTTCTTTGATGCTCATTTTTAGTGAAGTGCGTTCCTGGTGAATAAACATGAACCCGCCGCGCTGCTCACGTAAAAAAACAATAACGGTGGCAAAATCTGTAACATTGCCCTTTACCTGCGAATCGGTACCAATACATACCTTTAGTTTATTACCCAGTAAACTTTCGCGCTCAATTACCCGTTCAACTTCTTCAATAATTGGCGACTGAATGACCTCGCCGCTAAATTTTCTCCATATCATAAAAGCTGTTTTAAGTTATCTTATACAAACCTTATATGTGGTTTACTAAAGATAAAGTTTATTACAGCATATAAACGTAAATACAGTATGATTTATTTGTTAACATTAGGCTTAATATCAACAGGTTATTGAAAAAATTAAACAATGAAAGGTTTATGATCTGATGATTTCAGCCAGCTTTTTGGTAGTCTGGTTTATTCCGTCAACAATATAGGTAGCCTGCAGGTAATAACTTTCCCTTTCGGCCAGTTTTAAGCCTATAAAAGTGATGAGGTCATCACCATGTTTATCTTGCAGCAGAGGGCGTTTGTCTTTGCCGCTTTCTAATCTTTCAGCCAATGCTTTAGGGTTTAGCTTAAGGTATAGGGTTTTGCCATTGGCATTCATCCATTCCATATGGTCAAAAAAGCAGGGAAGGCCCCCGCCTGTAGAGATGATGGCGTTTTCCGGGTAGGCTGTTTCTTTCAAAATGGTCGATTCCAGTGTGCGGAAGGCATCTTCACCAAAACTGGAAAAATATTCAGCTATGGTCATTCCCGCTTGTTCTTCCAGCACATGGTCAAGGTCAATAAATGCATACCCTAAATGGGTTGCCAGTTTCCGGCTCCAGGTAGTTTTACCACTACCCATAAATCCTACAAAAAATACCTTCATAAATCAGGAGCTTAATTTTACTCTTGGATCGATCCAAACATAAAGAACATCCACCAAAATATTAACCACTACAAAAATAAAAGCAATGAATAGGATGGAGCCCATTACCACCGGGAAATCTGACATCTCAAGCGCGTTAACTGTTGTTTTGCCCAAGCCATTATAGCCAAATACATATTCTACAAAAAACGATCCTGCCATTAAAGAGGCAAACCAATTGGCAATAGCGGTAATAACCGGGTTTAAGGCGTTTTTTAACGCATGGCGATAGATGATAGTATGATTGCTTAATCCTTTGGCTCTGGCGGTCCGGATATAGTCCTGGCTCAATACATCGAGCATGGCATTGCGGGTAAGCTGTACTATAACAGCCAAAGGCCGGAGCCCTAAAGTTACCATAGGCAATATCAAATTTTTCCAGGTAATAACTTCGCCTTTAAACGGATCATAATTAATTAAACTGCCAGACATATTCAGGCCGGTATATTTGCTCCACACAAAACCAAATAACCACGCGATGATGATGCCCGCAAAGAATGATGGCGCTGATACACCTAAAGTTGAAAAAGCCATTGCCGACCGGTCAATCCACGTGTTTTGATTAACCGCGCTTGCCACACCTAACAGCACGCCTATTAAAATGGCAAACAGCATAGCTGTAGATGCCAGCACCAGCGTATTGGGAACAACTTCTAATAATAAGGACATCACATCCTTACTGGTTTGATAAGAACGCCGTAAATAGGGCCATTTTAAAGCGACTACTTTGTTATTAGAAAAAGGGAATAATTTGATATAATGATATCGCTGCTGTTCTTCAATGGTATGCAGATGTATGCCAATGGGTGACAGGTCATTAATATAATAAGCAAATTGTACCGGCAGGGGTTTATCTAACCCAAACTCCTTGCGTACTGCCTGCAAAGATTGTACATCGGTACGCTGTCCCTGTGTCATCCTGGCAGGATCAACCGGTAAAATATTGAACAGGAAAAAAACCACCACCACAATACCCAGCATAACCGCGAGTCCGTAAAATAATTTGCGGGTGAGGTAGTTGATCATAACTATTGCTGCTGCAGATAATTCTTCACCAGATCATCATATTTAGGCAGCGAGTGATAATGCCATTTATTAATGACTATTCCGTTTTTAAGTAACAAAATACCCGGATTTGCGCGCACCATTGTTTTTAGCGGCACACCATCGGCATAATATACCTCACTTACCAAGTGGTGCTGTTTGCTGAATGCCTGCGCGTCAGTCGGCGAATTGGAGGTAAGTAATATCGTGCGGACATTATAGTTTTGAACAAGGTTAAGCGCAAGAGCGTTAATGCGGTTAATGGCTTGTTCGTTGGTCTTGTTTAAATCATAAGCTACAATAACCACGTTATAAAAAGGATTGGCCAATAATTCATTGGTATAATCATTTCCCTGAGCATCATGTATTGACAGGTCAACAATTTTAGGTGTAAAGCCTTTTTTAACCAAACGACTTTCGGGGTTCCCAGCAATTTCCCAGTTACTGTCCTTCCATATATTGGTTTTCAGGTATTCCTTATCGGTCATTATTTGGGTAGCGCCTGTTTTTTTGTTTTTAAGGTGATAGGTCAGTTCAAACTCATCAGGTTTTGCACCCGGAGGAGTTTTCATTTCATCAAGAATATTAGCACCGATCTTATAGGGCAAAAAATCAATAATTGGCAGGAAATTATAAGTAAAAAGACCTATACCTATAGCTATCACCACAGAACCGATAAGTAACTGATCTCCCGTTTTTGGTTTAAATAACGGATGAATTTTTTGTTTGTTGATAAACAGCACCACGATCAGTAGCAATAAAACTAAATCCTTACTAAACGATTGCCATGGCGTTAACGGGATGGCATCGCCAAAGCAGCCGCAAGTTTGTACCACTTTAAAAAAGGCGGAATAAAAGGTTAAAAAAGCAAAAAAGATAATCAGCAGCAAAAGCCCCCAGGCTACTTGTTTAGCACGTACGCCTATCAACAGGGCAAACCCCAATATAATCTCTAATGCGCAAAGCAAAATAGCAATGCTTAACGCCAGTCCATTTAAAAAGGTAATATGAAAAACCTCAAAATATTCTTCCAGCTTATAGGAGAAGCCCAGAGGGTCATTGATCTTGATCAGTCCCGAAAAAATAAACAGCGGTCCTACTATAATTCTGCAAAGCCAAATCAAACCGTTTTTCATTTTACGCCTAATTTTATCAGGGCAAAAACCGCATAATTAAGCATGTCCTGGTAGTTAGCCTTTATTCCTTCTGATGCAAGGGTCTGGCCCTGGTTGTCTTCTATTTGCTTTACCCGCAATATTTTCATTAGTATCAGGTCTGTTAATGAACTGATGCGCATATCGCGCCAGGCCTCGCCATAGTCATGGTTTTTAGCAAACATCAGCTCCTTGGTTTCATTCACTTTTTCATCAAACAAATTGCTCACATGGTCAGGGGCTAACTCAACCGGTGTATCACTGCCGCAATCCAGTTGCATCATGGCTATAACGCAATAGTTCACTATACCAATATACTCGCCGGTAATATCCTCCCCTACTTTTGATATTTTTTTCTCTTCAAGTGTCCGTATCCGCTGCGCCTTAATAAAAAGCTGGTCGGTGATAGATG
>JAQBOY010000463.1 GCA_028287805.1 Mucilaginibacter sp. | reverse complement strand
TCGCCGTAAGCCTCAGCTGCGGCCTCCATTACGGCTTCGCTCATAGTTGGGTGCGGGTGTACTGATTTTATGATCTCGTGGCCTGTTGTTTCTAATTTACGGGCAGTAACTACTTCAGCAATCATTTCTGTTACGTTATGGCCAAGCATATGCGCGCCTAAGAATTCGCCATATTTAGCATCAAATATCACTTTTACAAAGCCATCCTTGGCACCTGCAGCACTTGCCTTGCCTGATGCTGAAAAAGGAAATTTTCCAATTTTTAATTCATACCCAGCTTCTCTTGCCGCTTTTTCGGTATAACCTACAGAAGCTATTTCCGGCAGGCAATAAGTGCATCCGGGGATGTTGTTATAATTTAATGGCTCAGGATTTAAACCTGCAATTTTCTCAATGCAAATAATACCTTCTGCCGAGGCCACGTGGGCCAACGCTTGTCCTTTAACTATATCGCCAATAGCGTAAACGCCTTCAACATTGGTACGGTAAAAATCATCAACTAAAACTTTTCCCTTATCAGTTTTTACACCGTTTTCTTCCAGTCCTATTCCTTCAATATTGGTAGCGATACCAACAGCTGATAATACAATTTCAGCCTCCAGCGTTTCTGTACCTGTAGCAGTTTTTACCTGTACTTTACAAATATCGCCGCTACTATCAACCGCTTCTACATTTGAGCTAGTCATGATATTAATGCCTTGTTTTTTAAGGATACGGCCCAGTTGTTTCGAAATTTCTTCGTCCTCCAACGGAACAATATTATCCAGGTATTCAACCACGGTAACCTGGGTGCCTATTGAGTTGTAAAAATAGGCAAACTCAATTCCGATGGCGCCGGATCCAACTACGATCATTGATTTTGGTTGTTTAGGCAATACCATAGCCTCGCGGTAACCAATTACTTTTTTACCATCCTGTTTCAGGTTAGGCAATTCGCGCGATCGGCCACCTGTAGCTAAAATGATATGTTTTGCAGTAAATTCTTTTGAGCCATCATTGTTTTTTACTTCAACAACACCTTTGCTTTTTAATTTACCATAGCCCATAAGGACTTCGATCTTGTTTTTTTTCATTAAAAACTGAACGCCTTTGCTCATCCCGTCGGCAACACCCCGGCTTCTTTTAATTACACTTTCAAAATCAATCTCACCGCCGCCTACTTTTATGCCATAGTCGGCAGCGTGATTTATATATTCAAATACTTGTGCGCTTTTTAATAAAGCTTTAGTAGGTATACAACCCCAGTTAAGGCAAATACCACCCAGTGATTCTTTTTCAACTATTGCAGTTTTTAAACCGAGCTGAGCAGCGCGGATTGCAGCTACATAGCCACCAGGACCCGATCCTATAACAATTACATCGTAATTCATATATATTTAAATTATAGCCTTTTATTTTTTGATGGCAAAGCTAAGTAAAAGGGCTGAATTGAAAAAACGTGTTTACGCAGATAAAAATTCAGGCTCTGAAAGGAATATTTAGTAAGTAAATAAAAATGGGTATAAACATTCGTTAAAATGCAAATTTTATACTAATAGCTAATAAGTATTGATTAATTTATTTAATTAAACGCGATATGTTGATAAATATATAATAACTGTTAACATTAACTTAACGTTAGCAAAATGGATATCAATTATCTTTGTGCCGAATTTAAACTGATTAATTATTTATTAAAAAAAACAAGTATGAGGAAGTTTTTACTTATTCTAATTTTAAGCCTATTTAGTTCCGGGGCTATTTTTGCACAGGTAACAACCGGTAGTATAACCGGTACTATCAAAGATGCCAAAGGAGGGGCCCTGCCCGGGGCAACTGTTGTAGCAACAGATGTGCAGTCAGGTTCGGTGTATAGTACAACAACCAGGCCATCTGGACAATACACACTTCCTAATGTGCGTGCAGGTGGTCCATATAGTTTAAAAATATCATTTATAGGGTATAATGCACGTACTATTGATAATTTAATGGTTACGCTGGGTACCCCCTTAAAGATTGAGGTTACCTTACAGGATAATAGTAAAACATTAAACGAAGTAACAGTGACCGGTACCCAAAAAGGTGCTATTATCAGTTCTGAGCGAAACGGAACATCAACAAATATTTCTTTACACGAATTACAGGATCTGCCTACTATCAGCCGTTCGTTCCAGGATTTTGCACGCTTTACTCCGCAGGCTATTCCTAATCGCAGCTCTGCTGATAATAGCCCGGCTGGAATTAGCTTTGCTGGCCAAAGCAGCAGGTATAACCAGTTTACTATAGACGGGGCTAAATCTAATGACGTTTTTGGCTTATCAAGCAGCGGTACAAATGGAGGATTAGCAAATGTAAACCCTATTCCTTTAGAATCAATTCAGGAAGTACAGGTGTTACTTTCACCGTATGATGTAACACAGGGAAGGTTTGTTGGCGGAGGTGTTAACGCTGTAACAAAAAGCGGTACCAACTCATTTCATGGTTCTGCTTATGACTATATACAAAACCAGGGTTTTATAGGTAAAAGTGTTACCACTGGCTTAAAATATGCAAATTTTAGCAATCAAACATTCGGTGCAAGCTTAGGTGGCCCAATTGTAAAAAATAAATTATTCTTTTTTGCAAACGTTGAGAGAACAAAGAATACCAATCCAATAGCTTATGATCCAACCCAGACTGGTTCAGGATCAAAGTTTGATCCGGCAGTTTTGCAGGGACTTCGTGATTATGTGCTCAAAATTTCTAATGGTACTTATGATCCGGGTAATTACGGAGCTATTAATAAAACCATTTCTTCAACCTCTGCATTTGCCCGTTTAGACTGGAATATTGACAGCAAAAATAAGCTGACTTTACGTAACAGCTATGTGGAAGGAAGTAATTTTGTAATTAGCCGCTCACCAACAAGTATTACATTTGACAATAGTGGTTACACTATGGCCAACAAAACTAATACTACCGTACTTGAATTAAACAGCTCAATTTCCGATCATTCGTCTAACGTTTTTCGGGCAACCTATAGTTACATTAACGATGTTAGAAACACAGCTGCATTCCCGGCAATTTATATTACCGAAGGAAGCTTGGTTTATAATCTGGGGGGTGATTATTCATCAGCAGCCAATAGCTTAGCACAAAAGGATTTTAATATAGTTGATTATTTTACTATATATAAAGGTAAGCATACCATTACTTTTGGTACAGACAATGAGTTTTATACTTCAAGGAATGTGTTTTTGCAAAACTTTAATGGTGATTACACTTACAAAAGCGTAGCGGCATTTGAGTCGGGAGCGTTGCCTTCAACCTATGCGGTAGGTTATTCAACCAAAGGCGGAAATGATAAGGCCCCAGCCATTATGCATGCAGCTCAATTATCGGTATATGGTCAGGATGTTTGGGCTGTTAATAATAATTTTAATTTAACTTACGGATTGCGTATTGATATGCCTATATTCAATAGTCCTGATAATAACGTTAATTTTAATAGCTCAGCACTTGCTACAACTAATGGTGTTGCTACCAACAAAGCTCCAAAATCTCAACCTTTATTTTCACCAAGAATTGGTTTTAATTATGATATAAATGGTGATGGAACTACACAATTAAGAGGCGGTGCCGGAATATTTACTGGTCAGGTTCCATTTGTTTGGATATCAAACCAATTTACAAATACCGGAGTTGCTTCAATTAAATACAGTGCTACGCCTCCACCTGCAGGAGCAACATTAAATTATAATCCTAATGCACCGCATTCGGGTTCATATGTTCCTGGCAGCTTTACAGCGGCCCCTACCGAAATTGATGTTACTGACCCTAACTTCAAATTTCCTCAGCAATTACGTGCTAATTTAGCCGTTGACCATAAATTACCATGGGGATTAGTGGGAACACTGGAAGCGCTTTATTCAAAAAAGATCAATGATATTCTTTATAAGAACTTAAATGTTGGCCCACAAACAGGTGTAGTAACATTAGGTAACACTACTCGTCCGTTTTATGGTTTCACCAGGGCTAATAACGCTTATGCAGACGTTATTGAATTAACAAATACAAATAAAGGGTATTCTTATAGCTTTACCGGTCAACTGAAAAAGCAATTTTCTAAAGGATGGTCTGCAATGGCTGCTTATACCTGGGGACATTCCTATTCGGTTAATGATGGTACAAGTTCAACTGCAATTTCTAACTGGCGGTATGCTTATACTACAAATGGTTTAAATAGTCTTGATGAAACACATTCAAACTATGATCCCGGATCACGTATAATATCCTATGTTTCTAAAACATTTTTTTATGTGAATAAACATATCTCCACAACTATTGGATTGGTATATTCCGGACAAACCGGCCTACGTTATTCCTACTTGTATAATTATAACGTAAACGGTGATGATGTTACCAGCAGAACCAATGCTGCCAATCTTGTATATATTCCAACTGATGCCAGTCAGTTTTCAACCCTTACCCGTTCGAACTTACCTGTTACACCGGCCCAGCAGTTTGCCGACTTACAAGCGTTTTTAGCTGATAATAAAAATTTGCAAAAATATGCAGGTAAAAATACACCGCGTAATGCCTTCAATATGCCTTGGGAAAATCATTTTGATTTAAAAATTCAACAAAATTTTTATGTGTATAAACAACATTCCTTACAAATTGGGCTTGACATGCTAAATGTTGGTAATTTTATTAATAAAAACTGGGGGCGTGCTTATTACATGGGTAATCAAAGCTATAACCTGTTTAGTGTTACAAGCCAAACAGCTACCCCTACTTTTACATTTGATAATACTAAGCTAAATAATGTAGGTGGTCATTTAAAACCATATGCTATTGATGATTACAATTCACGTTGGAGAGGGCAGTTAAACTTGCGTTATAGCTTCTAATCCTGCTGTATAAATTATAAATAAGGCCGCCTCATATTTTATGAGGCGGCCTTATTTATTTAGGCACCAAGTGTAATTTCTATCTGCGTATATTTCTGATCTCAGTTAATCATCCATCCCTTAATAAGCTATAGGCCTCATCTCAGATTAATTAGATCTCCGGTTTAGCTGTTACCTTTTCGTGAAATTTTCATTTTGATATAGGCATAAGCAAGATCAGGATTGATTTTTGATAATGCTATAAATTTCAGGCTTTTATAGTAATAAAGCCATTTTGTGCACCATAAGCATACATAAAAAACTGATTGGCATCCCAATATCCTAATCTGGTCAACAAAATTTCAACCAGATTTTTTAACTCAATGAGCATTTTTCATAAACCAAAATTAAGGCTAAATATTAGCTGATTATCAATTAATAAGAATTAACATTTGTTAATAACTCAAATTACAACATCACTTAATGTGGGTAAAAGTTACGTTAAAATGAAATAAATTTCCCTTTATGGCAAAGTATTTGTAAGCAGGTGTTAAATATCTACTATGTTACTAAAAATCACAACAATGAAAAAATCAAAAAAGCTAATAGCAGCAGCTGTAGCAGCTGTAGCATTATTTATCGGAAGTAGTGTAAAAGCGCAAACAACCACAAGTACCACCGCCGCGTCTAGTCCATGGCGCCTGGGCATAGGTTTGGAGGCCGGCGCCCCGACAGGTAATGCCCATACTATTTCAAATTTTGAGTTAGGCGGTACCGCCCGCTTGCAATACACCATAACCGATAAATTTGCCTGGACACTTACATCTGGCTATTATAATATGTTTGGTAAAGAAGTTCCGGGTACAGCCGGTAATGCTAAATACCAAAGTTTAGGTATTATTCCGGTTAAGGTGGGTGCTAAAGTGTTTTTTGCACCAAGTATTTATTTTGGTGCTGAGGCAGGTGCAGGCTTTGAAACTCATGGCGGTACAGATACAAAATTAATTCTTTCACCAGGTTTGGGCTGGGCATCTAAATCAGTAGATGTGGGTGTACGTTATGAGAATTTTTCGGGACAGAGCAATAATTATGGATTAGTAGGCCTGCGTATAGCTTACGGATTTGGGTTGTAAAAATACAATTCAATGTAAACAAAAAGCCGTTTATCAGTCTGATAAACGGCTTTTTGTTTTATAAAGATTGTAATACTTATAAAGTTATTACTTCAATTTTCCTAATGCTTCTTTTATCCTTTTAATAGCCTCTACCAGCTTTTCTTCAGCAGCCGCATAAGAAATACGGATAGATTTGGGATCTCCAAATGAATCACCGCCTACAGTAGCCACATGAGCTTCTTCCAGCAGGAAAATACTTAATTCGTCAGCATCATTAATGGTTTTGCCATTATAACTTTTGCCAAAAAATGAGGTTACATTTGGGAAGAAATAAAAGGCCCCATCAGGCAGGTTTACTTTTATGCCTTCAATTTCCTTAAGCAGGCTGTAAACCAGGTCACGACGTTTTTTGAATTGCTCGCGCATTTGTAAAACAGATTCCAATCCGCCCTCATAGGCAGTAATACCCGCACGCTGGGTAACGGAACAGGTGCCTGATGTAATTTGTCCTTGTAACTTATCAAAAGCAGCAGCAGTTTCTTTGCTTGATGCAGAGTAGCCTATGCGCCATCCGGTCATTGCATATGATTTAGAAAAGCCGTTTATAATTACAACCCTGTCCTTTATACTATCAAATTGAGCAATTGATTCGTGTTTTTCGCCATAATTAATATGCTCATATATTTCGTCAGACATGATATAGATCTGAGGATGTTTTTCAAAAACTTTTGCCAGTCCTTCCAGTTCGCTTTTGCTGTAAACACTACCTGTAGGGTTGCTTGGCGATGAAAACATAAACAGTTTGGATTTAGGCGTAATAGCTGCTTCTAATTGCTCAGGGGTTATTTTAAAATTCTGTTCAACGGTAGTATCTATAAAAACGCTTTTCCCTTCAGCTAACTTTACTACTTCCGAGTAAGATACCCAATATGGAGTTGGGATAATTACTTCTTCCCCGGGATTTACCAAACATAAAACGGCATTGGCAATTGCCTGTTTAGCACCTGTAGAAACCACTATCTGGCTAAAATCATAGTCGAGGCCGTTTTCGTTTTTTAACTTCGCAGCAACAGCTTTACGCAGCTCAGGGTAACCCGATACAGGCGTATAGTAGGTGTAATTCTCATCCATCGCCTTTTTAGCGGCCTCTTTAATATGTTCAGGTGTATGAAAATCAGGCTCGCCAAAGCTAAGACTGATCACATCAACGCCTTTAGCAGCTAATTCCCGGCCCATTTTAGCCATTTTAATAGTAGCTGACTCCGACAGGTTATTAATCCTGTTACTTAATGCACTCATTTTTTTATTTTGTTGTTAATGTGGCAAATATAGAAAATATGTGGTTAGTGCAAGTTTAAAGTTCAAAGTAGCGGGCCTTAAGGCCCGCTACCACTTCATACTTTTTGATTAAAGATTGTTAGAACATTTTATAGTTAATAAGAATTAAATACCGTTGTTATTCCTAAATTTGGCAGCTTAAATAACAGCTTTGCCCAAACAAAAAAGAATTATATTAATTTCATTGATTACAGGTATTATCCTGATGATCGCAAAGTTCGGCGCGTATTTTATAACGGCTTCCAACTTTGTACTAACTGACGCTGCCGAGAGTATTGTAAACGTATTTGCAAGTTCCTTTGCTTTTTTTAGTATTTATCTGGCGTCACAACCACGCGATGCGAATCATCCTTACGGGCATGGTAAGGTTGAGTACTTTTCTGTTTTTATTGAAGGAATTTTAATAGGGATAGCAGGCGTTATCATTGTTGTCAAATCCATTTATGGAATTTTTTATCCTACAGCCATACATGATCTTGTAACAGGCGCGCTAATTATAGGTGTAACAGGCGTGATTAATGGCATATTAGGCTATTATATGATTAATAAAGGTAAGTCATTACCTTCTATAACCATAGAGGCCGATGGAAGGCATTTAATTACAGATATGGTTACCAGTACGGGCTTAGTAGTGGGTTTACTACTGATCCATTTTACCGGGATATTAATATTAGATAGCATTTTATCTATTTTAGTTGGCTTGTTTATCATTTACACCTGTTATAAATTAGTACGCAGATCAGTTGCCGGATTAATGGATGAGGCTGATTTTAAAGTGGTTGCTGATGTTGTAAGTGTATTAAACGCCAATCGTAAAGAAGAGTGGATAGATATTCACAATTTCCGGGCTCAAAAATATGGTAACGAGTTACATATTGACTGTCATTTAACCCTGCCTAATTATTTTGACCTGAACCGGGTGCATGAAGAAGTGTCCTTAGTGGATAAAATGATCAATAAAGAAGTAACAACCACAGAGTTTTTTATACATGCTGACCCTTGTTTACCCGATTGTTGTCATTACTGCAGCATGCCTAATTGCCCTATCAGGTCGGAACCTAAAACAGAACACATCGAATGGACTATGGAAAAGGTTATACGTAATAAAAAACACTTTGAATAAATGTATCAATTTAATGTGCGTGTATACGGTGTGCTGATAAACGATAACCAGCAGTTATTGATTAGTGATGAACACGAATACGGGATGAGTTTTACCAAGTTTCCCGGTGGAGGACTGGAGTATGGCGAAGGATTGATAGAAGGTTTAAAAAGAGAGTTTATAGAAGAGTGTAATACAGAGGTAGCGGTAACCGGTCATTTTTATACTACTGATTTCTTTGTAAAATCGGCCTTTAATGATTCGCAGATCATCAGTATATATTATAAGGTTAAAGCTGTAACGGAGTTAGATATTGTAATAAAAAACACCCCCTTTGATTTTGATGGTGAGGGAGAGGTGCTTCAGTCATTCCGCTGGATAAAACTAAGTGATTTAAAGCCGAATGATTTTACTTTTCCTATAGATCAGCACGTAGCAAAACTTTTAATTGGATAACATGAGCTTAGTAGAGAGAGATTTAAAGGTGATATGGCACCCCTATACACAAATGAAAACGGCGTTGCCACCTATACCAATTGTAAAGGGAGAAGGTGCCTGTCTTTTTGATGGGGAAGGAAAAAAATATATTGACGCGGTATCATCCTGGTGGGTTAATATTCATGGCCATTCACATCCTTATATCGCTCAAAAAGTTGCAGAACAATTAAGCAAACTGGAGCATGTAATATTTGCCGGATTTACCCATGAAGGCGCGGTAGAATTAGCAGAAAGATTATTAGCCATATTACCGGGCAATCAGCAAAAGGCATTCTATTCAGATAACGGTTCAACAGCGGTAGAGGTGGCTGTTAAAATGTGCCTGCAATACTGGTATAACCAGGGTAAAAGCCGTACTAAAATATTGGCCTTAAAAAATGCTTATCACGGGGATACTTTTGGCGCTATGGCTGTAAGCGGCCGAAGTGCTTTTACAACCCCATTTGATTCTATGCTGTTTGAGGTAGAATTTATTGATTTGCCAACTATTGACAATATAGAAAATCTCAAGTCTCAAATTTCAAATCTCAAATCCCAGTTAGCCTGCTTTATATTTGAGCCATTGATACAGGGATCTGGCGGAATGCTGATGTATGAAGCTGAGTATTTAAATGAATTGATGCTGCATTGCCATAACGAGGGTGTTTTGTTAATAGCTGATGAAGTATTTACCGGCTTTGGACGAACAGGTAAGCCTTTTGCCTGCGATCATGTAACAGAGCAGCCGGATATCATGTGTTTTTCAAAAGGATTAACAGGGGGTACTATGGCTTTAGGCTTAACCACTTGTACGCAACAAATATTTGATGCCTTTTTATCAGATGACCGTTTAAAAACACTGTTTCATGGTCATTCATTTACAGCAAATCCAATTGCATGTTCGGCAGCATTAGCCAGTTTAGACTTGTTTTTAGATCCATCAACTTCAGCTAATTTAAAACGCATTGAGGCTGCTCATCAACAGTTTGCATTAAAAGTTAAGCATCATCCAAAGCTTAAAACAATACGGCAAACAGGAACAATATTGGCCATGGAATGGCAAACGGGTACCGATACGTCCTATTTTAGTTCATTACGTGATAAATTATACCAGTACTTTTTAGATGCCGGTATAATTTTGCGACCGTTGGGTAATGTGATTTACATTTTACCTCCATATTGCATTACCAACGAAGAGTTGAATTACATTTACAGCAAAATTGAGCACGCGCTCGAAGAGATATAAAACAGATTACACGGATTAGTAAGGTGAAATCTAATATTAATAGTTATGAAACTGAATAAAATATTACCTACTATAATTGCTGATAATGGTTTACACGCACGCTGGTTAAATACATTATCACTAATGGAAAATACCGGCGCACGTAAGATTTCTGCCAGTGAAGATCCGGTTACTGTTACTTATATTATTTTAAAACATGCTGCTGAAGAACACCGGCATGCTTTTTACCTGAAAAAGCAAATTGAAAAAACCGGAACCGATTTATGCCCAACCTATGCAGATGAATATCTGGTGGCATCTGCCTGCAGTAAATATTATTTAAATATGCTGGATGTAGAGGTGAGCCGTTATTTAAAAAATACGCTGCAATTAACCGGCAGGGAACTGCGTTTTGGTGCTTACCTGCTGGTAACTTATGCCATTGAAGTGCGTGCGGATGAACTATATCCCATTTACCAGGAAGCATTGGATAATGCGGGCAGCAAAATAAATGTAAAATCTATTATTCTTGAAGAAGAAGGCCATTTGGAAGAGATGATCAATCAGCTTAAAAACTTTTCACCTGTGTGGCAATTACATGCCGATAAAGCTGTGGAAATGGAAACCCGGTTATTTAATCAGTGGGTAAACGCGTTAAGCGAAGAAATCTAATACGCCAGATACTCAGTAAATATCTGCTGCATAAAAGCTTTGCCATAAAGCAGTGTTTTTTCGGTAATGCTTTTAGCTGCATTTTTATTACTTACATATATTTTTCGCTGACCGGAATTATCGTACGAAACAGCTTGTTGTGGCAGCATAAAACCAAAACCATTATCCCAGTTAAAAAAGGCAAATTCTTTACTAAACGGATTTAAAAGATCTTTTGACCATTTAAATTGCTGATGCGGTAAATTAAGCTGAGCCAGTAAAGTTGCAGCGATATCTGTTTGATTACCCAGCTTACTGATCTGCTTACCCCGATATTCCGGTTTAATAACTTCACCGAAAAACAGCAAAGGAATATGATATTTTGCGGGATCATAGGCAGCGGATGTGCTTTTGGGCAAACGGTGACCATGGTCGGCCACTAAAATGAAAAGCGTATTTTTATACCACTCGTGTTTTTTAGCATCTTCAAAATAAGCATTTAGGCAGGAATCTGTAAAGTAAGCCGTACTTCTAAACTGACTACTCAGATCGCGACCCGTAAAATGGGGTTTTACCGGAAGTACAAATGGCTCATGATTGGTCAGCGTTTGTATTAAAGAGAAGAATGGTTTCTTCTGTTGACTCAAATAGGCCACATGCCTTTTAAACAGTAAATTATCATGAACTCCCCATGTTGAGCCTATTTCACTTTTAGCAAAACTGCTTTCATCTGTAATATGGTCAATTTTATGATCAAACATATAGGTGTTAAAGTTCATATAGGTGCTTTTACCGCCATAGAAATAGGAGGTGGTATACCCTGTGTCTTTAAATTCAGATAACAGAGAGGGAAGCTTTTTTTGCTTGGATGTATTAACTATAATAGTACGAATAGCCTGAGCAGGAAGCCCGCTTAAAATAGCTATGACTCCTTTATCGGTACGATCTCCGGCAGCATAAATGCGATTAAACAGAACTCCGTTTTTTATAAATTTTTCAAAGTTAGGCGCATCGCCTTTTTCACCGCCTAATGATTCAATAGCATCGGCAGTAAAACTTTCCAATTGTATAATTACCACATTTGGCCTGTTTGTAGTTAAAAGGTGTATGGTTGTATCCTTTTGTACTTTAAATGTTTCGGCCACTAAATTTTTAGCACTGTCAGGTGGCATAAACAGGAAAGGGTTGTAGGGACGACGCAAATTTTCAAAAATATTATTGGCCAGGTTCCATTCTGTATTTTGTGCCGAAAGGTCTAAAAGCTGGTTATCTGAAAAGTAAGCGGTGCTTTGATTAATTGGGGTAGACTTTAAGGTGCCCCGAAGAATTAAAAAATTGGTCAAAGCTAAAAAAACCGAAAAAAATATTTTGTTTCTTGTTGTTGCAGCTGGTTTTTTAAAAGAATAATCAATAATTAACCATGATAAAATAATACCGGCCAGTAATAAACCTAAACCAATGGTTAAACTTAGTGCAACAGGCGAGGAGGAAGTGGATGATAATGACTCTGACGGTGCATCGAACAAAGTTTCAAAAGCCCTGAAGTTAACTTTAGCGCCCCATTCTGTAAAAATATTAAGGTCAATAATGGCAATAAGGCTTATAAAAAAAAGGCAGATCCATATATACCATTTCAGCCATATACTCTTAATAGTACTGTTAGGTATAAACCAGTTAATAATAAATACGAGCAGGGGGATAATAGCTATATAGGCAGTAGCAGATGCATCCATGCGAACGCCATATAAGAATGTTTCTGCAATTTCATAAAAGCTGACACCCTTAAGCTTATGCCGGAAATAAAACTCAAATGTGGCTCTTGTTACGAAAAAGAACAGGATCCAGAAAATAAAAAATCTGATAAAATTAAAAAGGCTTCTTAACATTGGGGGGCAAAAGTAATTTTATTTTACCATTAGGTTAAGAAGCCTTTTAAAAATATGTTATAGCGGTGACTATTGTCTTTTGCCACTCATGGCCATTAGTTCTTCATAAGTTATCTTGTCATAGCCGGCAGGGATACCGAATGTACCTGCCGGAACTTTCTCATCACTGATTGATTTTAATATCACACTTACCTGTTGCCCCTGTTGCATAGTAGCAAACTGAACCGGGAACCCGCCTGCCCCTTCAAAATATTTTGACATCAGGTTTTGCGGTGCAACTATATCATTGGTAACCCACGCGTCAAAACTGGTACCTTTACTATCCTTTACCGTAACTTTTTTGCAGTTAAATCCATTGATCTGTTTAGTTTCTGTAGTTGGAGTAAATGTAAACTTAGGTGCAGCCGCATTGGCCTGGTCAAGTTCATCAGGTGTTAATACCGCTGCTTTTTTAATAGAAGCAACAGGTACATTCACTAAAACAGCAAAATAATTGCCCTTAGCAGTTGAAATCAGTTTAACAACCGCCGGACCGTATTGTGAAGAAGAACTGCTTGAATCTCCCCTGAATGAAACCTTTGAATCTGCATCACCCATTGATGATTTTATACTGTAAGTTATTACTCCTTCGGTATAAGTTTTTTGTGCTTGTGCACCAATTGCCACTGTGGTTAAAAATGCTGCGCCAAGTGCAACTTTCAAAAATATATTATTCATGTTTTTTAATTTATTATACAATATTATACAATGTAACTATTAATTAGATAATATAGTATATGAATTGTTACGTTTCAATAACTGACAATTAATATGAAGGTTTTCTGCCTGTCTTTTTAAATTGTTAGCCAGGTAATCGGTATTACTGCCATCAATTATAAGTGTGTGAAAATCAAAACTATTATTAATGTTATTTATGGTAATGTGGGGATTGCCGGTGATATATACATAATCAACTTTCAATTTTTGAGACAATAATTTATTTTGCAGCTGACCGTCAAAAATAAGGATCAGCTTATTTTTATATTGGATAAGATTCTCTTTTTTCATTAAAAACGAAGAGGTAATATTATCCTTTAAATTATATAATGCGGTATTTGCAATTTTATTACTGTCGAGGTAAGGTTGTACAGCATATTGATAAGTTTTATCATCAGCTTTAATATCTGTTAATACAATTGCCTGGTCACCATTTTTAAATACCAACCCGGGGTGTTTTTTTAAATTTAAAAAAGTGATATGATCTGATTGAAAAGTGCTGACTTTTTTGAAACTGATGCTTAAACATAATAGCAACGTTGCTGCAAAGCCCAATTTAAGTAACCATGATCTTCGCTCAAAAAGAAAGTAAAACAAGCAGAAGATAATAATATAGGCTAATATATATTCGCTTCTATTTAGCCATATTTTATTGATGCAGGCGAAAGGCGCATGTTCAATAATAGCTAATGTTTTATTCATCAAAACAATGGATTTTTCTAATATATAACCCAAAGCTTTTGAAATTACCGGTAGTTGTGGTATTAATAAATATAAAATACCCGTATACATGATTGCTGCCGACGGAATAATAATAAACAGGTTGCTGATTAAAAAATATATCGGAAACTGGTGAAAATAAAAGGCGCTTAACGGAAATGTGATGACTTGCGCCGCAACAGACACCGAACATAAGGCCCATAATTTATCTGCCCATTTATTTTTGAATTGTATCCATTGGTAAACAAGCGGCTGAAATACAATTAAACCGCCAACCGCCAGATAAGATAGCTGAAAACCTACGTCGTTTATAAATAAAGGGTCATATAACAATAAGGCAAAAGCTGATATGGCTAAAATATTTAAGGTATTAATATAACGGCTATAAGTTTTACCAATAATAACCAGCGTAATCATAACAGCTGCACGGCAAACAGCGGGAGAGAAGCCGGTAAGTAAAGAATAATACCAGATGAGGCTTATGATCAATATGGATTTAAACAATTTGCCATATTTATATGGGTTTAAAAATCCAAGCATTAGCGTGAGCAGGATATAAATAATAGCTACGTGCGCACCCGATACGGATAGCACATGAATAGTGCCTGTTTTTGAATAAGCCTGTAATATGTCATTACTTAAATCTGCCTTATAGCCCAATATTAAGGTTGAAGCGACAGCAATAGCTGAAGTATCGTGCATGTTATGCTTGAATTTTTCAACCAAACGCTGCCTCAAACGCAATGAATAAGCAATTACCGGATTGCCTGCATTATGGTTAACAACAACAAACTGCTTTGGATAAAGGAAAGACTGATAATAAATATTCTGATTGGCCAGGTATTTTTTATAATTAAACTCGGCCGGGTTATAGGGAGGTTCTACCAAATTGTATTTAGACGGAATAAGGATTTCATCGCCGTAACTGAGGTTTTTAGCTGAGCTGTCTTTCACGGCGACAAGCATGGTGCCATTTACCGTAAATTGTTGCTTGTCCGCAATACCTTTTTCAACATTTGCAGTAAAACGTATAAGTCCATTTTTTACAGATGGTTC
>JAQBOY010000098.1 GCA_028287805.1 Mucilaginibacter sp. | reverse complement strand
TGTTTTTCGCAAACATCAAAGCCATTAGGTATTTCTGCTTTAATAAAGTTCTTACCAATAACTCTTTCAATCTGGCGAATTTTGCCTAATTCTTTTGAGTTGATGATAGCGATAGATACACCGGTTTTACCTGCACGGGCTGTACGGCCGCTACGGTGAGTGTAGTTTTCGATCTCATCAGGTAAAGAGTAGTTAATAACGTGTGTAACATCATTAACGTCGATACCACGTGCAGCTACGTCTGTTGCAATTAACAGTTGTAAGCTACGCTCGCGGTAACGTTTCATTACCTTATCGCGTTGTTGCTGTGATAAGTCACCGTGTAAAGAATCGGCATTGTAACCGTCTTTGATCAGCGCTTCAGCAATTTCCTGAGTTTCTATTTTAGTACGGCAAAATACGATACCAAAAATATCAGGGTTAAAATCAACAATACGTTTAAAGGCGGCATATTTTTCACGGGCACGTACAATATAATATTCGTGCTCAATGTTAACATTGCCTGTGTTTTTTTCGCCCATAGTAAGCTCAAATGGATCGGTCATATATTTTTTCGCGATCCTTCTAACTTCAGTAGGCATAGTGGCCGAGAATAGCCAGGTTTTTTTCTCTTCGGGTGTGGTTGATAAGATATTATCAATGTCCTCCTGAAAGCCCATGTTGAGCATTTCATCAGCCTCATCCAATACTACATATTTCACCTTTGAAAAATCAATCGCTTTGCGGTTGATAATATCAAGCATACGACCGGGAGTGGCAACAACAATTTGTACACCACGCCTTATCTGGCGTAATTGGTCTGAAATACTGGCTCCTCCATAAACAGCAACAACGTGTACGTTGTCCATTTTTTTGGAGTAGTTATTCAGGTCATTAGTAATTTGTAAACAAAGTTCACGTGTTGGGCACAAAATAAGTGCTTGCGGATAATTTTCTTCGAAATCCAGTAGTTCTAATAATGGTAGTCCAAAGGCAGCAGTCTTTCCGGTCCCGGTTTGAGCTAATCCGACAAAATCGTTGCTGCCTGTTAACAATACCGGAATTGACTGTTCCTGGATTGGTGTAGGATTTTCAAATCCTAAATCAGAGATGGCATTAACAATATCATGACGGATTCCCAGTTCAATAAATGGGTTCATGATTTAAAATAACGAATTTGGCTACATCGCCAAATCGGGCGCAAAGGTAGCATTTATTTTTTACAATTCAAAGAATTGAATAAGGCAAAATGTTTTTGGGAGGATAATTAGATAAGTAATAAGCATTATACCTGCATATACAGCATGGTCAGTTTCCGGGTAATTCAGCGAGTCAAAATAGCAGAATGATAAGCTTATCTATTCCTTGAAAATGAAAAAAGGGAGAAGCGGCGCTTCTCCCCCAATTTAACTGATCTTATTATCTCATAAAGAACAAATTGGTAAGTCGATTTAACAAGTTTGCAAATGTATAAAAATAGTATGAATTTCAAAGTTTTAGCATGTTATTTTTACTTTTTTTAAGTTATAAAGTGAATTTGTTCGCTTTTATTCATTTTTACGCTTTGAAGCATAGAATACAGGGTTATTTTAATGATAATTTCATGGTTATGCCATTTTTTAATCAAAAAACGTAAAATAACTGTTAAATACGATAAATTATATCCAGAATATTGCATTTATTTTGACAGCTACATTTAAAATAAATCTACGCTGTCTTATGATTTTTAGCCTTACAATGATTAGATTTAGCTATCGCGAAGTTAAAAAGTAACATTTAGTCAATTAATCCATCAAATATAAAAACAGGTAAAAACGAGTGGAAAACATATTACATATTGCCGGCTTAGGCAAAACTTATCAAAGTGCCGGACACACGCTTACCGTGCTGGATAATATCAACTTCTCGGTTACTACGGGTTCTACCAACGCCATTGTAGGTCCATCCGGCAGCGGTAAAACTACATTGTTAGGTTTATGCGCAGGGCTTGACCGCTCTTCAACAGGTATTGTTGAGCTAAATGGCATCAGCCTGGGTGAGCTGAACGAGGATAAGCGTGCACAGGTGCGCAATCAGCATGTAGGCTTTATCTTCCAGAACTTTCAGTTACTGCCAACTTTAACCGCATTAGAAAATGTCATGGTTCCGCTGGAATTGCGGGGAGAAAAAAATGTTAAATCACGTGCTTTAGACCTGCTGGACAAAGTAGGGCTTGCAGAACGGAGTCATCATTACCCGGCGCAGTTATCCGGTGGCGAGCAGCAACGGGTATCATTGGCAAGGGCATTCAGTAACAGCCCTAAAATTTTATTCGCGGATGAACCTACCGGTAATCTTGATGCGGAAACCAGTGAAAAAGTAATCAGGCTGCTATTTGATTTGAATAAAGAAGCAGGTACTACCCTGGTTGTAGTAACACATGACCTGGAACTGGCGGCTAAAACACAGCGGATCATTCGTATAAAAGGCGGCAAACTCATAGCAGACGAAAAAACAAACGCCAATGCCTGAACAATATATCGCAGATAAAAGGGCGCTTAACATACGCTGGCTTTTTGAGATGGCATGGCGCGACAGCCGCAAAAATCGCTCGCGTCTCTTGCTGTTTATCTCCTCTATTATATTTGGCATTGCTGCGCTGGTAGCTATTTATTCCTTTGGGTATAATGTAAAAAACGATGTAGACAGTCAGGCCGCAACTTTAATAGGCGCCGATCTTACCATTTCATCAAACAAGCCTGCCGACAAAAGTATTCAGCCTTTGTTGAATACGCTTGGCGACAGGCGGTCGCAAGAGCGCAGCTTTGCTTCTATGATCTATTTTCCTAAAGGAAACGGCACAAGGCTGGTACAGGTGCGTGCCCTGCAGGGTGGCTTCCCTTACTATGGCGCCTTAGAAACTACACCATCATCAGCAGGTATAGATTTTAGGAATGGCAAAAAAGCATTGGTTGACCAAACTCTAATGCTGCAGTTTCATTCAAATATAAACGATTTAATAAAAGTAGGAAACGTTACCTTTTTAATAGCGGGCATTCTTAACAAAGCGCCCGGCCAAACCAATATTTCCGCAGGGATTGCCCCCATTGTTTATATCCCCTTGCAATATCTGGAACAAACCGGCTTGCAGCAAAAAGGCAGCCGCATCAATTACAATTATTATTTTAAATATGACCATGTTATAGACATGCCCAAACTGGTTAAGGAACTGGAACCAAAGCTGGAAAAAGTAAACATGAACTATGACACGATTAATACCCGGAAGGAAAGCACGGGCCGCAGCTTTGAAAACCTGACGGATTTTTTGTCTTTAATAGGCTTTATTGCTTTATTATTAGGCTGTGTAGGTGTTGCCAGCGCTATACATATTTATATCCGCGAGAAAATTGCATCCATAGCGATTATGCGCTGTTTAGGGGTACGGGCAAGAGAAGCTTTCTTGATCTATTTAATACAAATTATAGGAATAGGATTGCTGGGATCTGTAATAGGTGCTGTATTGGGCAGTTTGATACAGCATTTAATGCCGTTAATATTTAAAGATTTTTTACCCATTACGGTATCTACAGCTATATCATGGATGGCTGTTGGGCAAGGCATATTATTAGGTGTGATCATTTCAGTATTGTTCGCTATGCTGCCGCTTATCGCTATTCGTAATATATCGCCACTAAACACCCTCCGGATGTCATATGAAAATATTAATCTGCTGCGCGACCCATTGCGCTGGTTAGTATATACGCTGATTGTTGGCTTTATAATGGTATTCACCTGGTTTCAGTTACACAGTTGGCTTGGCAGCTTATTCTTTACCCTCGGCATACTGGTAGCTTTTCTTATCCTTACCTTAACAGCAAAAGCCCTTATGAAACTGGCGAAAATGGTTTTAAACAATTCATGGAGCTATTTATGGCGACAGGGGTTTGCTAACTTATACCGGCCCAATAATCAAACCATTATTTTAATTGTTTCTATAGGTTTAAGTACCACCTTCATCTGTACATTGTTTTTTATACAAAGCATGCTAATACGGCAGGTAAATATTACCGCGACAACTAATAGCGCTAATATGATACTGTTTGATGTTCAAACCATTCAAAAAAATCCTATAGCCACATTAACGGCACAATACCATTTGCCGATGATACAACAGGTGCCCGTGGTTACCATGCGTATTGAAAAAGTGAACGGCAAAACTGAGGCAGAGATGAAAAAGGATACTACCAACCAGGGTGTTCGTCATTTATTTGCCAATGAGTTCCGGGCTACATACCGCGATACACTATCTGCAACTGAAAAAATAGTGGATGGCCGGTGGCAGGGTAAAGCAGGAAAAGCCAATGAAGTGCCTGTATCAGTTGAAGACCGGTTTGCTAAGCGCAGCCATTTAAAAGTAGGAGATCATTTGTTATTTAATGTACAGGGGGCGCCATTACAAGCGGTTATTGCCAGTACACGTTCCATAAACTGGAGCAGGATGCAAACCAATTTTCAAATTGTCTTCCCCAAAGGTGTGCTGGAGGATGCCCCACAGTTTTATGCTATGCTTACACATTTGCCATCTAAATCCGCATCCGCCTTATATCAGCGGGCGGTGGTAAAGCAGTTCCCTAATGTGTCAATTATTGATTTGGGCCAGCTATTAAGTGTATTAGATGATTTGCTGAGCAAAGTGGCTGATATCATAAAATTTATGGGGGCTTTTAGTATAATTACCGGTATTGTAGTTCTTATCGCTTCGGTACGTATCAGTAAATACCAACGTATACAGGAGAGCGTATTGTTGCGTACAATGGGGGCAAGCCGCAGGCAAATTTTAACCATCACCGCTTTGGAGTACTTTTTTTTAGGTGCCTTATCTGCATTAACGGGTACTTTGATTGCCTATGTTGGCAGTTGGCTGCTGGCTAAATATAGCTTTCAAATTCCATTCAGTGCAGATATATTGCCTGCATCCGGTATATTTTTAGCTATTACTGTATTAACGGTTGCTATAGGCCTGCTAAATAGTCGCGGTATATTAAATAAACCACCGCTTGAAATTTTAAGGCGTGATGTTTGATGTGCGTGTTTTATGTATAAAGTAAAAATAACCGGTGCTATATTATTATCCCTGCTGATTTTCAGCTGCGGTGGCAAGCCGTCTGCCGAAAATATACCAGTTGATACGGCAACCACCAAACAAGTTGTAAGCCAACGCAAGTCGGCAGGTAAAACCATCCTGTTTTTTGGCGATAGCCTGACAGCAGGCTATGGATTAGATGATCCTTCTGAAGCATTCACAGGAGTGATCAAAGCCCGTATTGACTCGTTAAAGCTGCCTTATAATGTGGTGAATGCCGGTGTTAGCGGGGAAACTTCAGCAGGAGGATTGGGCCGTATTGACTGGATATTAAAACAAAAGGTTGATATTTTTATGCTGGAGCTGGGTGCAAATGATGGTTTAAGGGGAGTTTCTGTAAAGGAAACGATGGCTAATCTGCAGGGTATTATTAATAAAGTACAAGCAAAATATCCAAAAGCAAAAATCATATTGCTGGGCATGCAGGTACCGCCAAGTATGGGAGCTACCTATGTGCATGACTTTAAACAGTTATTTCCTGATCTTGCTGAAAAAAATCACCTCGCTTTAGTGCCATTTTTGCTGAATGGTGTAGGTGGCGACCCTAAGCTTAACCAAGCGGATGGCATCCATCCAACCGCAGCCGGCGCTAAAATAGTAGCGGAAAATGTTTGGAAAGTACTGAAGGAAGAATTGTGATTTATGTAGGATTGGGACTTGGAATAATTTATTAATTATGATAATGAAATAATGCCTAAAAAGAAAAAGCCTCCAAATAAGGAGGCTAATAATATTAATTGCTAATTATTTAAGAGCCGTAGATTATCCCTTTACCCGTTCCACGTAACTGCCGGTAGCTGTATCTACTTTAACTTTATCGCCAATGTTAATAAACAGCGGCACATTAATTTCGGCACCGGTTTCAACAGTAGCTTTTTTAAGCGCTCCGCTTGAAGTATCACCTTTTACAGCAGGTTCGGTATAGGTTATTTCCAGTTCAGCAGAACCCGGTATTTGTCCCATAATAGGCTCGTCGCTTTCAAAGGCTACAATTACATTCATGCCTTCCTTTAAAAATTTAACAGCGTTGCCAAATAAGGCTTTAGGTACATTATGCTGATCATAAGTGGCATTATCCATAATCACCAGCGAATCACCGTCCTCATATAAATATTGGTAATCACTGGTTTCTACCCGGGCAATACTTACATCCTCGTCTGTACGAAAGCGATATTCAACCAGTTTGCCGGTTTTTACGTTACGCATACGTGCCTGGTAAAAAGCGCGCAAATTACCTGGAGTGCGGTGTAAAAAATCTTCTACCTGCAATAACTCACCATTAAAACGAATGATGTTACCATTTTTAATTTCAGATGCTTTAGACATAATGTTTTATTGAGGCGCAAACTTAGGTACTTATGAGGAAAGAAACAAGCGTTGGTTAGTAGTTGATTAAGTTAAGTAGTTGATTGGGTTAGAATCCGTAACCACTCACTTAATCAACTATCTCTTAAAATCAGCAACATTCAAAATATGGGTGCAAAAATCATATTCATGTTGCTGGTTAGAGCAGATAATAGTAAGGCGATTAAAGGCGAACTGCTGTACCAGGCTTAAATACCAGTCAACGCCCTGGGTATCTAAGTTTGAAGTAGGTTCATCCAGCATCAGCATAGGCGTATCTGAGCAAAAGGCCAGGGCCAGTTTAAGCCGCTGCTTCATACCGGATGAAAAATATTTGATGAGCTTGTTTTTGCTGCTTTGCATGTTTAGCAGTTCAATAATACCCTCCGTATTAATGCCGGCTTTGCAGGGCTTAAACTTAAAATGAAAATCTATAACTTCATGAAGCGCAAATTCTTCAATTAATTCGAGGTAAGGAGCAGCTAAGCTCAAATATTGGAATACCTGTTCTATTTCAACAGGGTTATTGTCTTTAAAATAACAGATCTTACCTGCCGAAGGAGATAAGCTGCCATTTAATATTTGTAATAAAGTTGATTTGCCCGAACCATTTGGTCCTAATATGGCATAGGTCTCCGCGCTGTTGAACGTAAAATCAATTCCTCTGAATATCCAATCGCGGTTAAAGCGGCGGCCAATGTTTTCGAGGGTGATTTTCATTTGTAAGCTGACCGTGAACCCTGGATTATACCATGGGCTTTTGTTAAATTAAGAATTACCAAAACCCTTCATAATACCGCGCTGAGAGTTCTGAACAAAATTAATGATCTCATCCCTTTCAATCGTTGGTTTAAATTCCGCTTCAATAATATCCAGCGCTTTGGTCATATTATATTTTTTAAGGAAGATAATACGATAAATTTCCTGTATCTCATTAATTGTTGCTGCTGAATATCCCCTGCGGCGCAAGCCAACAGAGTTGATGCCGATATAGGATAGCGGCTCGCGCCCGGCTTTTGTAAATGGTGGAACATCTTTACGTACCAATGATCCGCCTGATATCATGCTATGCGCGCCTATTTCTACAAATTGGTGTACGGCTGACGTGCCGCCTATAAAAGCATAATCATACACATTAATATGTCCGGCAAGCTGTACCGCGTTAGCAATGATCACATTATCGCCAATAACACAATCATGCGCAACGTGTACATAAGCCATTAATAAGCAGTTGCTGCCTATGGTGGTAGTATTTTTATCTAATGCGGTGCCCCGGTTAAGGGTAACACATTCGCGTATAACGGTATTATCGCCAATGCTTACAGTGCTGGGTTCGCCTTTATATTTTAGATCCTGCGGTGGTGCAGAAACTACAGCGCCCGGAAAAATACGGCAATTTTTACCTATTCGGGCGCCGTCCATAATTACAGAGTTTGAACCTATCCAGGTGCCTTCGCCAATCTCAACATCCTTATGGATGGTAACAAAAGGCTCAATTACTACATTGTCGGCTATTTTGGCTTGCGGGTGTATGTATGCTAACGGCTGAATCATGATTTAATTAATTTTTTGTTTTTTTACTATTTGAGCCATCAGCTCCGCTTCAACTACAACACGCCCACCCACCATTCCAATGCATTTCATTTGTGCAATGCCCCTACGTATGGGAGCCAGTAAACTGCAATGAAATATTAAGGTATCACCTGGTACTACCTTGTCTTTAAACCTTGCGTTTTCGATCTTTAAGAAAAGGGTGATATAATTTTCCGGATCAGGTACGGTAT
Source organism: Mucilaginibacter sp. (assembly GCA_028287805.1). GTDB lineage: Bacteria > Bacteroidota > Bacteroidia > Sphingobacteriales > Sphingobacteriaceae > Mucilaginibacter. The sequence continues at coordinate 11,439 of JAQBOY010000098.1, read as the reverse complement.
TTAAAACCAATATACCGCCGGTTTGTGCCATTGCTTCAATTTGTAAAACCCCCGGAAAAAGCGGCGCGCCGGGAAAATGACCCATAAACAGATCTTCGTTTATAGTTACATTTTTTAACCCTACCACATGGTTTTTTGATAACTCTAATATTTTATCAATCATTAAAAGCGGTTGGCGATGCGGCAAAATATTCATGATCTGCACGGTATCATAAACCGGCTTCATGTTGGGGTCGTAAATTTTAAAATGTTTGCGGCTTCTTTCTTTTTTAATTAAAGTTTTAATCTTTTTAGCAAACGCTATGTTTGCCGCGTGCCCCGGCCTTGCTGCCATAATATGGCCTCTCAACGGAACACCGACTAAAGCAAGGTCGCCAATCATATCCAGCAATTTATGTCTTGCCGGCTCATTTTGATGGCGCAATTCAATATTGTTTAATATTCCTTGCGGTGCAACTTTAATATCCTTGCGGTTAAATAATTTAGCCAGATGTGATAATTCTTCCTCATCTACATCTTTGTCAACTACTACAATCGCATTATTTAAATCGCCGCCTTTAATCAGGTCATGCTTTAATAGCATTTCCAGTTCATGCAAAAAGCAGAAGGTACGGCATGAAGCTATTTCCCTTTTAAATTCAGCAATAGAAGATATGCTGGCATGCTGACTGCCTAATACCTGCGAGTTATAATCAACCATACAGGTAAAACGATAATCATCATCAAGCGGCATAGCCACCATCTCAACTTTTCTGTCGGCTTCTGAATAATGTATATTGTAAGGTATATGATAATATTCCCGGTCAGCTTCCTGTTCATGCAAACCAGTATATAAAAGGGCATCAACAAACTGGATGGAACTACCATCCATTATAGGTGTTTCCGGCCCGTCCATATCTATCAGAACATTATCAATCTCTAAACCTACTAGGGCTGCAAGTACGTGTTCAATAGTGCTTACACTGGCTCCGTTTTGTGTAATGGTTGTACCACGCGAGGTATCTGTTACATTATCCACATCGGCGTCAATTACAGGCATGCCCACTATATCTATCCTTCTGAATTTATAACCGTGGTTTTCAGGCGCCGGATTAAAAGTCATGGTAACCTTTTCCCCTGTATGCAGCCCGGCACCAGACACTGAAACCGGCGCTTTAATAGTACGTTGTTTTATATTCATATATTATATCATATTCATCGGCTCAATTGTTTGCAGGTTCATTTTATTAAAGAGTTCATTAGCGGTAAATTAAAAAACCAATGAACAAATGAAAAAGTAAACGATGAACTTTATTCTTTACGCAGTTCTGCAATTATTTTTACTAACTCTTCAACTTTCTTTTCTAATTCGGGCAAACGTTGTACAACCACTTGCGATCGCATGTTATTAGCATAAGAAACAGCAGGCGAGCCTGCCCATTTTTTTCCTTCATCAATAATAGACCGGCTTATGCCAGACTGCGCCTGTACCTGCGATCCTTTTGCAATACTGATGTGCCCAACTACGCCAACCTGGCCGCCTAAAATTACATTTTCGCCAATTTTGGCACTGCCCGATACACCCGTTTGTGCGGCTATTACGGTATTAACGCCAATTTCAACATTATGTGCAATTTGTATCAGGTTATCCAGTTTTACGCCTTTTCGTATAATGGTTGAGCCCATAGTAGCACGGTCAATTGTAGTGTTTGAACCTACTTCTACGTTATCCTCCAGTATCACATTACCTATTTGACTTACTTTAGTATAGGTGCCATCAGCATTAGGCGCGAAGCCAAAGCCATCGCTCCCAATTATAGCTCCTGAATGTACAATTACATTATTACCCAGTACGCAATCAAAGTAAACCTTTACCCCGGCAAATAAGGTAGTATGCTCACCAATGGATACATTATCGGCTATATAAGTATTCGGGTAAACTTTACAGTTATTACCCAGTTTAACACCTGGCCCTATATAAGCAAACGCCCCTATATACACATTTTCGCCTACCTGCGCTGATGGATGTATAAAGCAGGGTTGTTCGATACCGGTTTTATGTAATTTAATGGTGTTGTATTTTTCAAGCAATACAGAAAAAGCGCTGTATGCATTTTCTACACGTATTAGGCTAGCCTTTACCGCCTCACTAAGTACCAAGTCATTATTAACAATGACAATAGATGCATTGGTAGTATAAATATACGGCTCGTATTTAGGGTTAGCTAAAAATGATAGCGAGCCATTGGTGGCTTCCTCTATCTTAGCCAGTTGATTAACTGATACTAACGGATCGCCTTCAACTGTTCCATTGAGTATAAAAGCTATTTCCTGGGCACTAAACTGCATCGGACAAATTTAAATGTTAATATTAAAGCAACAAATTATATATTAAATGTTGTAATGTATCAGTTTAACGTTTATTTATGATATTTGGTTAAAACGTACAACGAAATATTTGATAATCCTATTATCTCTCCGCGAGATCTTTACTGTAACAAAGGATATATTTAGTTACGGTTTTTGCCAATGCTTCTAAATTTGAATTGTCGCTGGCAGCAGTAATATCTTTTACGCTGCCGTTTTTCATCAAAATACGGATATTTCCATCACCTACTTTATATGCATTATTCACAATAGTATCCTCAAGCACGAAATAAGCAGCTTCTTCTGTTGATAGGCCATATTTGTCTGCTGCCTTTTCAATTAAACCGGCTAAAAAAGCCTTATCAGGAACTTCATTCGTAATATCCACATGAAAAAGCTTGCGCTGTACAAAATCCCGGCATAATTTGGATAACACAAAATCATCATTCAAAGCCCAAACTTTTATTGCCGAAAGTATATCTGTATCATCAAGTCTGGTAAAAGTTTCTATATGGTAATCATCGTTTATAAAAACCTCATTACTGGTGGTGGTTTTAAGAAAATGATTTAATGCCGGGGTAGCAAAAAGATCTTCGCCTTTAAACACCAGCTCGCGGCTGCGTTTCAGTATTTTTACCAGCATATACTCTGCCGCTACAACAGTTTTATGTAAATACACCTGCCAATACATTAATCTGCGGGCAATTAAAAATTTCTCTACCGAGTAAATTCCCTTTTCTTCCACCACAATATGATCATCTCTAACATTCAGCATTTTAATAATGCGGTCTGAACTGATCACTCCTTCAGATACACCAGTAAAAAAACTATCCCTGTTCAGGTAATCCAGCCGGTCCATATCCAGTTGACTTGATACCAGCTCATGTAAAAACCGTTTAGGGTAAGTGCCGTTAAAAATGCTGATTGCTATAGAAAGCCGGCCATTAAATTCAATGTTCAACTTGTTCATTAGCAGTATAGATACGTCCTCATGCGAGATGCCTTCAACAATAGTATGTTCTAAAGCATGCGAGAATGGGCCGTGCCCTATATCATGTAGCAATATAGCTATAGTAAGCGCTTCCTGTTCTTCAGCAGTAATATCAAAGCCTTTACTGCAAAGTGTTTCTATCGCCGTGCTCATTAGGTGCATAGCGCCCAGTGCATGATGAAAACGGGTATGTAAAGCGCCCGGATAAACCAGATGTGTCATTCCCAATTGCTTGATGTACCTTAGTCTTTGAAAATAAGGATGTTCAAGCAGGTCAAATATGAGCTCTGAAGGGATGCTAATAAACCCATATACAGGGTCGTTAATAATTTTCTTTTTGTTCAATATATTGTCAGCGTAATGCAAAAGTGTTAAATTAACCTATAATATCTGTCTTATATTTGTTAATTTATGTTAATTCCTTTTTTAATTAATAACAAAAGCCTTGCTTTGAGGGTTATATGTCGAATATATAATCGCTTTTGAGGATTAATGGATTTTTCAAATAATAATATCTTGACTATCCTTCATCCGGCAAGTCTAATTTCAGACGAATGTTAAATAAAAATACCATGCAGGAAACCACAATATTATGGGCCGATGACGAGATTGACCTGTTAAAACCACATATACTTTTTTTAAACGAAAAAGGTTATAAAGTAACAACCGTAACCAATGGCAATGACGCTGTTGAGTCTTTTAAAAACAACTATTTTGATCTTGTTTTTTTGGACGAAAATATGCCTGGTTTAACCGGTATTGAAACATTGGCGCAAATAAAAAACATTAACAATGATGTGCCTATTGTGATGATCACAAAAAACGAGGAGGAGTATTTAATGGAGGATGCTATAGGCTCAAAAATTGATGATTATTTGATAAAGCCGGTGCACCCCAAACAAATATTACTTACCATAAAAAAACTTACTGAAAATAAGCGCCTGGTTACCGAGAAAACAACTATGGCTTATCAGCAGGATTTTAGGAATTTGGGTATCATCCTTAATGATAATTTGAACCACCAGGAATGGGTGGATGTTTATAAAAAACTGATTTATTGGGAATTAGAGTTGCAGCAGCTGGAAGATGCCGGAATGCATGAAATATTAACGCAGCAAAAAGCGGAGGCCAACGTACAGTTTTGTAAGTTTATTGAAAGAAACTATATCGACTGGATAAAAAATCCCGAAACCGGTCCTACCATATCCCCTCAGCTTTTTAAAAAGAAGGTTTTCCCCAAGCTGGAGGGAAATATGCCTGTGTTTTTTATATTGATAGATAATTTAAGATATGATCAGTTCAGGATCATTAATCCGATTATATCTGAATACTTCAGGCTGGAAGAAGAAGAAACTTATTACAGTATATTACCCACAGCCACTCAATATGCGCGGAACTCTATTTTCTCGGGTCTGATGCCTTTAGACATGGAAAAGCGCTATCCCGAAATGTGGCAGAATGATGAAGATGAAGGCGGGAAAAACCTGTTTGAATCTAATTTTATTGCTGATCAGCTAAAGCGGGTATTGCGCAGGGACTGTAAATTCTCTTATAACAAAATATTAAATCTTGACGAGGGGCGTGCATTAAATGACTCGGTAAGCAACCTGATGAAAAATGAGCTTAATGTTGTAGTATATAACTTTGTAGATATGCTGTCACATGCCCGTACAGATATGCAAATGATACGTGAGCTGGCCAGTGATGATGCCGCATACCGCTCATTAACCTTATCATGGTTTGAACATTCACCGTTGTTTGATCTGCTTAAATTTTTAGCTCAAAAGCAGGTTAAAGTGGTTATAACTACTGACCACGGAACTATTCGTGTTAAAAAGCCAAGTAAGATCATAGGCGACCGTAATACCAATACTAATTTGCGGTACAAGCAGGGCCGTAACTTAAATTTTAATGCCAAGGATGTATTTCATATCCGTAATCCGCATGATGCCATGTTACCTAAGCTGCATGTAAGTTCCAGCTTTGTGTTTGCTAAGGAGGATACTTTTTTTGTTTATCCTAACAATTATAATCACTTTGTTAATTTCTATAATGAAACCTTCCAGCATGGGGGTATTTCATTGGAAGAAATCATCATACCAATTGTTACTTACGGGCCTAAGTAGAATTTGTTTTATATTTGACGATTAATAAACTGTCATATTAATAAACTCGTCATTGCGAGGAACGAAGCAATCTCTAATGAGATAGGTCGTGAACCTACAAGGCCGATTTGCATCTATAGAGATTGCTTCGTTCCCCGCAATGACGCTTTATGTAATGTAGCTTAGTGATACTAACCGCCTCATCTGTTTCTGACTTACCCGCCATTGCATCTGAAATAATATCTTTTGCAGCCAATGCCCGTATATTCCTTTTTTACGGGGATATGGGCGCAGGTAAAACTACACTCATTAAATCATTATGCAGGGTATTGGGTAGTCGCGATAATATAACCAGTCCAACCTTTGCTATTGTAAATGAATACGAGGCGACTGCCGGTAAAATTCATCACTTTGATTTTTATCGCCTGAAAAACCAAACAGAAGCACTTGACATAGGCTGCGAGGAGTATTTTTATTCGGGCAATTATTGCTTTATTGAATGGCCCGAAAAGATCCCGGATATGTTGCCTGATCATTTTATAAGTATTCATATAGCCGTTTTGAATGATAACTCGAGGAAGATAACTTTAGATAAATTTTAATATCACCGCACTTTTTTCCTATCTTCATCAGCCAGAAAAAAAACATTATGAGTTCAGGGAAATTAAGTGGATTTTCGGACATTGCTAAACAGGCATTGATGCAGCCTCAGGAATCAATGCTGGAGATAAAAGATAAAAAGAACAAACTTTATATTGGTATTCCAAAAGAGGTTTCTTTTCAGGAAAACCGGATTCCTTTAACTCCACTATCTGTTGCTTTATTAATTAATAACGGCCATGAAGTAATACTGGAAAGCAATGCCGGCAGGGCCGCTAATTTTTTAGATAAGGATTATAGCGAGCAGGGTGCACAAATTGTTTTTGATACGAAAAGGGTTTATGAAGCTGATATTATCATAAAAATTGCGCCCCCCACACTACAGGAAATTGAGTTGATGAAACCCGGGCAAATATTAATTTCTGCCTTGCAATTAGCAACGCTTAAAGCCTCCAGCTTACAGGCAATGCTAAAAAAAAATATTACTGCGCTTAGTTTTGAACATTTACTGGATGAGGGCGGATGCTTAACCGTTATACGGGCAATGAGCGAGATAGTGGGAGCAACATCCATACTGATAGCTGCTGAGTACCTGAGCAATGTGTTTGAAGGCAAAGGCCTGATGCTGGGCGGTATAACCGGCGTGCCCCCAACAGAAATAGTGATATTAGGTGCAGGTACCGTTGGTGAGTACGCAGCTCGTACAGCAATTGCATTGGGCGCCGAAGTAAAGGTATTTGATAAGTCGATTTATAAATTACGACGCCTGCAAAATAATATAGGCACCCGTATATTTACTTCCGTAGTACAGCCTATTGTTTTAGAAAAAGCCATTACCACTTGTGATGTAGCTATTGGGGCTATCCGTGCCGAAGATGGCCGAACACCATGTATAGTATCAGAAGCTACAGTAAGCCGCATGAAACCTAATTCGGTAATTATTGATGTAAGTATCGATCAGGGTGGTTGTTTTGAAACATCCGAAGTTACTAATCATACGCACCCGGTATTCAGAAAGTACGACGTTATTCACTATTGTGTGCCTAATATCGCTTCGCGGGTTGCCAGAACGGCTACTTATGCGCTGACCAATATTTTCACCCCCATATTATTAGATATTGGCGAGCATGGCGGGGTGAAAAATGTGATCTGGCGAAAATCAGGCGTTCGTGATGCGGTATATATATACCAGGGAAACATAACTAATAAACATATTGCAGACCGATTTTCACTTCCATATAAAGACCTTGACCTATTGATTGTATCACATCAGTAATATATATGAAACCTATCACAATTTTAAAAACAGTTGTTTTTCTGTTTTTTGTTTTTTCCTGCAATCAGCTTTTTGCGCAAACGGTATTGCATAACGCCTGGCAGGCATTTTTTAACAATAAAAGAGATGATGCCCGCGCAATGTTTAACCAGGCAGCAGGGCAAAAGGAGTCGGCAGGTGAAGCCCTGCTGGGATTAAGTTTGCTATCGCAAATGGATAAGCCCTCGTCCGAAGCATTTGATTATTTCAAAAAATTTTATGTTCAGAGTAATAATCCGCAACCCTATATATATGCTTTATGGCTTACCTCTTCTATAAATGAAACAATGGGTAAAAAAACGCCTGAACAAATAGCTTTTTTGCGGGAGCTAAGTCAGAGAAAAGATTGTGACGGTACAATTTCGGCTATGGCTTATTCTATGTTAGGCAATCATTTCAACACCAGCAAAAAAACCGGCGAGGCAACAAAAGCGTTTGCTAATTTAGGGTCAATTGATAACTGGGCAATTAGTGGAGAGTTTGAAAATATTTCAACAAGTGGTTTTGATAAACAATATGATATATTAAATCATCCGGAAGATAAATCAGCATTTATAAATAAAAATGGCGTAAGCGTTGCGTGGCATACAGTACCATACCTGCGTCATGATAAATGGTTTGATTTTACTTATTACGCCAATGCTGATGATGCTATTGTATTTGCTCAAACATTTATAAACTCAAATGCAGATCAAGAGGTACAACTGCGCATCGGTGTATCAGGTTCGGTAAAAGTATGGGCTAATGATAAATTAATATTATCTGAAGCTGAAGAGAGAAATAATGATCTGGATAGCTATATACAATCTATAAAATTAAAAAAAGGATATAACAGATTAGTTGTACAAATTGGGGAAAGTTATGCCGAGAGATCTAATTTCCTGATAAGAATTACCGATAAAAATGGTCATGTATTGCCCGATATTAAGGCGACGGCCAAATATCAGCCATATACAAAAGAAGATAATTATGTTTCGCAAAAGTCGGAACAGTTTGCAGCAGCATACTTTGAACAGCAAATTAAGGCAAACCCAGACGATTATCTTTCAAGGCTTTTACTTGCACAAACCTATTTAGAGCTTGATAAAACATTTGAAGCGCGAAAAACAATTGAGTTGCTCTTGAAACAATATCCTAACAGCACTTATTTAAATACCGTGCTTTTGGAGATATTTAATAAGACAAAAAATCGGACAGGTGCTGAAACGGTAAAGGAAACAATTAAAATGACAGATCCGGAAAGCCTTGTTGCTTTAAACCTTAAATACAATGAGTTTTATGGGCAAAAGAAATATGATGATGCGGCTGGTATAAATGCGAAAATTGAAAAATTATATCCTTTTAATAAGGAAACAGTTTATTATAACAAAATGAGTTTAGCTGATGTCAACAATAATCAAGATGAACTTGTAAAAGTTGTTGAAGAGGCTTATGCCAAGTTTCCGGATAATAAATCATTTGTGACCTATAAATATTTGATTGAAGAAAAACTGCGAAAGAATATCCCCAAAGCCATTGAAGTACTAAAAAACTATGTTGATAATAATGATGATTATGGCACAGCAAAAGATTTAGCTAATATCTATTTTAATTCTGGAAATGTGCCTGCCGGGATTAAGGTTTATCAGGATGGAATTGCTAATGATTCTATTGGAATAAGAATTTACTCTGATTTGGCTGAACAATATTACAAACAACAATTGTATGATAAAGCAGCACTGAATTATTTAAGCTGCATTAAAATATCTCCAACAACTGGCGATTATTATATTTCGCTTGGTCATGTTTATGAGATGTCTAATCAAAAACAAAAAGCCATACAATATTATCAAAGAGGATTGCAACTTAATCCGAGCAACTATGAGGCAATAAAATCTTTGAGAAAATTGCAAAACAAAAAAGATGTTTTCAGTTATTTTGAGGAACCTAATGTAGCCTCCATTATAAAAAACGCCCCCAATGCAGCAGATTATCCTGACAACAATTACATTATGCTGGACAATGAAGTTCATAAGGTAGTTTATGAAAATGGTGGATCAGAGGATCGTAGATATACAATTTTCAAAGTTTTGAATCAAAAAGGTATTGAAGCGCTAAAAGAATACAGTATTTATTTCAATAATGATCAGAACTTACTTATTGAAGCGGCCGAAGTAATAAAACCAAACGGAACCAAAGTGCCTGCTGAAAAAAACGAAAACAACCTGGTATTTACCAATTTAGAAGTTGGGGATGTAATAAATATAAGCTATAAATTATTAAATTATTCTAAAGGTAGTTTAGCATCTCATTTTTACGATTCTTTTTATTTTTCAATGTCATACCCTTCAGTAAGCTTAAAGTATTCGTTGCTGATAAGTAAGAACAAAAAATTCAATTATCAATTTTCGAAGCAGAATATTGCACCGCTAAAAAAAGATGCTGATGAGTTTGATTTATATGTTTGGAAAAGTGCTAATACCAAAAGTATAATTATTGAGGATAAGATGCCTGCGGCTGTTGATATAGCTAATGTGTTTTATTTAACATCTATACCTAACTGGAAATACATTTCAGATTGGTATAATGATATTGCAACAGCTAAAGCGCGGACAAATTACGAGGTTAAAGCAGTAGTCAATGAATTGTTTAATGGCGAAAGCAACCTCACCGACATTAAAAAAATAGAAAAAATATATAATTATATTACAGGAACTATAAATTACAGTTCAGTTTCATTCAGGCAAAGTGGGATAGTTCCGCAAAATCCTGCTGATGTAATCAATACACGTATCGGCGATTGTAAGGATGTTGCAACACTTTTTGTGGCTATGTGTAAAGAAGCGGGTATAAAAGCTCAACTTGTTTTAGTAAAAACACGTGAATATGGTTTAAATAGTATGTTATTACCTTCTATTGACTTTAATCATTGCATGGCGAAAGTTAACTTAGATAACAAGGATTATTATTTTGAACTTACCTCTAAATACCTGCCTTTCACCTCTATTTATACGCAGTATTTGAATTCATCATTATTAGATATTGGCACAGAAGGTACATCAGCTATAAAATATTTAAACCCTGTTACCCGTAAGCCCAATGATATTAATATAACCTGTGATATTAGTTTTAGAGATAAAGACCTGCTTATAAACGAAAAAAGTAACCGAACAGAAGCACAGGCAGCGATTTTCCGTGCAGTTTTTAAGGACTTATCAACTAATGATAAATTAAAAAAGATAAAGGAGATTATTTCTTCTCGTTTTTCTGATAATGATATTTCAGAATTAACTTTTGATAATCTTAATAATATGGCAACTGATACTGTAAAAATGGCATTGAAATATGAAATACGTAATACCGCCAAAGAAATAGCGGGACTAAATATATTTTCGCTGCCGTGGACTGATAAGATGTTGCCTTCATACTTTAATATAACATCGTCACGCTATAGCGGTATAGATATAAGTCAACTATTTGCTATGGACAATGAATCAGAAACTATAACATTGACATTGCCGAAAAATAAAATGATGATTGAGGATCCATCTCCAATCATTTTGACGAATGATTTTATAGATTACAGTATTACCTCTCAAAAAAAGGATGGAAAATGGCTGTTGACACGGACACTTAAAGTGAAAAAGAGTTTTATTCCAATTGAAAAGGCGCAGGAGTTTAGTGCTTTTTTCAAAAAAGTAGTTGAGTCAGATAATAAGGAATTAGCAATGAAATAATATTGATATTCATCGCTGTTTATACTTTCAAACCGGGCATTCTCCCCCAAATGCTTCAATAAGCGGACGATTGTATTGTACCGCCCTGCAATGGTTGTATCTTCTGTTTCGGCATTCATTGCAATCCATATAGTTGTTTTTTGAGAAAGGGCATTAAAATTGCTAATAATAAACAAATGAAAAGCAGTTTAAAATGATGCTTTTCGTGCTTATAAAAACTTATAAGTGCAAGTTATTTATTATGAAACTTTTTAATAAGGTATACTTGAAAAAGATTGGTAAAATTTTAGTGGCCACATTTAACGGCTTTATTAATGATAACGGCTTAAAGTTAAGCGCTTCATTAGCTTATTATACGGTGTTTTC
>JAQBOY010000087.1 GCA_028287805.1 Mucilaginibacter sp. | reverse complement strand
GTTAAGTCTCACTGTACGCCAGCCAATATCCAATATTTGCTTTATTTCGATATTATCTGTGTTAAATAACCGGAATGAAGTGGAGGGAAAGGAGTTTGTAGGGAGAATAGACAGCCTGATTGCGGATGGCAGTAAGGGGCAATCATTCACAACATTAAACTTTCGCACTTATCGTTACATCAGGCTGATCGTACAAACCAAAGATGAGCCGCTTATTATCGATTATCTTTATGGCACTTTCACGGGTTATCCTTTTAAACGGACAGCGGTATTTAACACAGATAATATCGAAATAAAGCAAATATTGGATATTGGCTGGCGTACAGTGAGACTTAACGCCTGGGAAACTTATACGGACTGCCCGTATTACGAGCAGTTGCAATACATTGGCGATACCCGCATACAGGCTATGATATCTTACTACAATACCAGCGATGACCGGCTGGCACGTAATGCCCTCACGCAGATCGACAATTCGCGTTTAGCTGAAGGCGTTACCAAGAGTTGTTACCCTACGAAAGGTACACAGATCATATCCCCATTCTCTTTATGGTACATTGGCATGCTGCATGATTACTGGATGTACCGGAACGATAGCGACTTTATTAAAAATAAACTGGTTGGTGAAAGAGCGGTGCTGAATTTTTTCAGCAAATATCAGCAGCCCGATGGTTCATTAAAAGACACCCCATACTGGACGTTTGTTGACTGGGCCGGCAATTTGTGGGGTGAGGTCAAAGGCAAGGACGGTAGCGCGGCTATTTATGACCTGCAGCTACTTTTAGCGTACCAGTGGGCAGCTGAAATGGAAGCCAAAATTGGTCTGCAGGATTATGCCAATATATATACTCAGAAAGCCACGCAGTTAAAGGCTACCATACAGCGTAAGTATTGGGATCCGGTTAAAAAAATGTATGCCGATACTAAAGAAAAAAACGGGTTTTCACAGCATGTTAACTCGCTGGCCATACTTACCGGCATGGTGAGCGATGCGAATATGCCAGCTGTGGCTAACAGGCTGCTTAACGATAAAAGTTTAACCCAGTGCTCAGTTTACTTTAAATATTACTTGAATCAGGCACTGGTAAAAGCAGGTTTGGGCAATGATTATATGAGCTGGCTGGGCATTTACCGGGAAAATATAGCAATGGGCCTTACTACCTGGGCCGAGTATTCCGACGTCAGCAGTTCTCGTTCTGATTGCCATGCCTGGGGTGCAAGCCCTAACATTGAGTTTTTCAGGACGGTTTTAGGTATCGACAGCTACGCACCGGGGTTCGCCAAAATAAAAATAGAACCTCACCTGGGAACGTTAACAGCTATCAGCGGTGAAATGCCGCATCCGAACGGCAAAATTGCTGTTGGCTATACCCAGGACAAAGGCAAGTGGAGAATAAATATCAGCCTGCCACCGAAAACCAGCGGTATAATGGTGTGGAAAACAAAGCGGTATTTACTAAAGGCGGGGGACAATTCGTTGATCATTTGATGAATCTGATAATTATATTAGGCAAATTAAGAGATTGTTATCCGCACATAACCATTATCTATTTTTACAGGTTTTTCATTGCGGTCACTAATGGGCATAAGAGTTACTTACCTAATCCTTGATTTTTCGTTTCACTTACTTTTATGCTAATATATTTTATTATCATTGTCACTTAAAATCCCGCCCTGGCAATGTTGTTCTTTCAGTACTGAATTACATAATATAACAATCGGATAGAATCGACAGCATTTAATTAAACGAACCATTATTAAAATGAGTAAATTGCCAAGCCACGTAAAGATTAGTGAAGATGCTTTGATGCAACAATTAGGAGACGAAGTAATGATTTTAAATCTTGCCTCTGAACATTATTACAAACTGGATGAAGTCGGCGGCCGCCTTTTACAATTATTTTCTGAACATAGCAGTGTTCAGAAAGTTTTTGATATTATGATGCACGAGTATGAGGTTCCTGCCGACCTCTTGAGGGAAGATATGATTTTGTTGATCGAACAATTATTAAAAGCTAAATTAATTTCGGTTAACTGATGTATCATGAAATTGATTTTATACCCCTGTATAAATCGTTGAGAAGTTACCGGAGATCGCTTTTATGGGCACGTTGCCTTGTGATGCTTATTGAAGCAAAACTGTATTTGTTTGGTTTGAAAAAGACGGAAAAAATGCTGTCGCTTTTTTTACGAAAAGCTAAACCACCAGAAACTGATACAGAAGTTGTTTTGCTGGATAGATATACAACCTTGTTCAATGAAATTAAACGGATGCCTTATTTAAAAGGACGCTGCCTCTCTCAATCACTGGCCATGCGTTTTATACTCAACCGAAAAGGTATAGAATCAGAACTCCGTATAGGTGTTAGCATAAATAACGGGTTATTTAATGCACATGCATGGCTTGAAAGAAAAAAATTATTGCTAAATGACCACCCTTCTATAATTTCAACTTACTTTATTTTACCTGAGGGGAAAATAAATTCAGCTTTAAAGTTCAAATGAGCGGGTTTATCGGTATTATATCTCCTCAATTGCAACAACAGGACAGCGATTTGCTTGATAACTGTCAAGAAGAAATAGTCTTGTGTTGTGATGATTTTTCGGGAGCGTGGAAAAGTAACAATGCGGACCTCCGGTTTGGCTGGCTTAAAACCACTGACGATACTAACATTGAAAACCTTCCATTTACCAGTGATCAGAATCTTTATATTATTGGAGATGTTCTGCTTGAAAACCGGTTAAAGCTGATCAGCGAGCTAAATAAAATATTCGCTGATATCAGTAGCATAACCCCTGATGTTTATCTCCTTTTATATGCTTACCAGCTTTGGGGAGAAGATTGCCTGGCACAAATTTCGGGCGATTATGCTTTTGCTATCTGGAATGAAAAAGAGCGAACTCTTTTTTGCGCCCGCGATCATTTCGGCGCCATCCCTTTTTATTATGCTCAAACAGAAAGGGGATTTCTTTTTACCAATTTTTATCGGTCGCTTAAATGCGTTCCGGGCCTAACCTCAGATCTGAACGAAGATGTACTGAAAGACTACTTTTTTAGCAGTTCAAATCAAAGTTTTGATCATACCATTTATCAAAAAATTAAAAAGCTTCCCCCAGCACATCAGTTAACTTATCAGGAAGGGAACCTGCAAATTACCCGTTACTGGGAAATGTCTGACGATGTTAAACCTATCCGTTACAAAACTACAAAAGAGTACGTTACACATTTTAGTGGATTATTTGAACAATCAATAGCAGACCGTACGCGTAACAATAAAATTTGCTGCGCATTGAGTGGTGGTATGGATAGTTCATCAGTTACGGCAATAACTAATAAAATCCTTACCAGTAAATATAAAGATGACCGTAAGTTAATGGCGTTCAACATCACTTATGAGTACCTGGTTAATGAAAATGAAGGATATTTTGCCCAAAATACAGCTAAACATCTTGATATAACACTGAAGCAATATATAGCAGAAGATTATTTACAGCATATTGCGTCACCTATAAACTCCTGGATTCCTGAACCTGCAGGATTGCCTCAAGCTATTGCAGAAAGCCATATAATTGATGATGCCGGTACTATTTCAAGAGTATTTCTGGGTGGATTTGGAGGAGACCCGGTTTTTGAATATGACCCAAACTCAAGCTGCCGGCTTATTAAGCAGGGGTACTATGTTCAGCCCTTGCTAGACCGCATAAAATTTTTCCGGGTATATGGCCGTTTTTCGCAGATGAGCTTATTAGGAAGAATAAGAAAGCTGGTTACAAGAGCTCCAACCAGTATCCCTACTATACCCAAGTGGTTCGACCAAGAATTTTTCTCTGCTGATTATATGCAGAGAAAAATAGTTCGAAACGAACTTTCGCCCCGGTCAAACCTTGGGATGCTAAGTAATACTTTATGGTCATTCCTGTTTGAAATCAGCCATCCCGGCTTTACCGGAAAAAAAATAAAAATCAGGCAGCCATTTTTTTCTCTTGAACTACTGCTTTTTTTGCGTGCAATGCCTCCTCATTTGTTGTATCAAAAATCTCTTTTGCGCATGGCCATGATACCACACCTGCCGGGTGATGTAGTGCGCAGGCCAAAGAGCCTGCTTTTTGGAACACCGCATTTTCAAAATCTTAAATCACCGGGCATTTTAAGCGCGCTCAAAGAACAGGTGGCTGCATCATGCGAATTTTTAAAAGATAAAATAAACCTTCCTGCTTTTCTTGCTGAAATTGATTCTCATGATCACTTAAAGGTTGCTGATCACGGAAAGGTCTTAGCACTGATGCAAATTTTAGCGTGGAAAAACTATGACAATTAAATATTAACTTATATTTTTACAAAAATAAACTATGGACAATCTGCAAACTAAAACAACCGAAAAAAAAGCTTATCATTCTCCTGAATTAAAGGATCTGGGAAAAATTGGTGAAGTGACTAATACTAATACTAGTAGTAGTAATAGTACGTCAGATGGCGGCAGCGGTACATATAACTCTTAATAAAAGTATCATTAGAATTTATATTCGGCTTAAAGCTCATGCATCATTTTATAAGCTTTAGCTGTTTAACAGATAGTGAATTCAGCGTATTAAAAAAGGGCTTTATATTTAGTGTACTGAGGCTTTCTCCGACTACAGCTACATCGGGTGAAAACGTTTTTAAAGGCAACGCTATATCCGGAGTTGATTATTTCCTGTTTGAATATTTTAATATTGATGAAAAAGCGGAATTCCTGGTTTCAATAGAAGGAAACAAAGTTTTCTATTACTCAAGCAACGGTGCTTCCCCTGAAGCAGTTCAGTCGGTGATACGGGGAAGCATCACTAAATTTTGCCTTCAGCAGCAAGGATATTTTTGTTTGCATGCAGCTGGTATTCGTATTCATAATAGGATAATCTTATTTATTGGGCAAAAAGGCGCCGGGAAATCTACCATTGCTTCTTATTTTCATTTACGGGGCCACACTGTTTGGTGTGATGATTATTGCGTGTTATATAAAGAGAATGATAATTTTTTAGCATACCAGGGAGAAACTTCACTAAAGATTAATCCTGATACCGCTGCCGAATTAAATATTCCGCAAAAAAGCTTAGAAAGTGTTTTCATGCTTCATCCGGATAAAGTTTTGCCTGGAGAGGAAAGGCATATTGAAGGGAAATATTATTTTACTAATGGTAACTCTACGGAAGAGGATAAACCGTTACTAATTGCTGCGATATTCTTTATTCAGAATAGAGAAACAGACCCTGGAGAAATAATCAGGCATCAAAATGAAACTGATACTTTCAGACTTTTAATGAATGAGATTATGCTACCAGGCTTTAATTCTAAAAATTACCTGAAAATATATTTTCAATCCGTAAAAGATTTATTGCAAGTTACCCCTATATACAGTATTCATTCGCCAAATGATATTACACGTATACATGAAGTGTATAGCGCGGTTTTAAAATTTATCGGTTATGACCAGGCAAACAGCTAATGTTTATTCACTTTTACATGCACTTGAAAGCTTTTTTGATTCATTGCCAGAAAACCTGGTTTCAGCTGCACAACTTGAACTGGTAAAAAATGCAGCAGACTTTTTTCCTCCGCTTTTAAGACTTGCTCTGGAATGCCGGCTTAACAGCCATCAACAAGTTGACTTGCAACTGTGCATACGCAGAGATGAGGATGATCTGAGAAGTATTTTTAAATGGGTAAAAAAGAACTTTACAACTACTGATTATGAGCAGGAAAAAATAGTGGCTTTTTTTAGAAACTGGGCAAATAAATCATCCAGCTATTATAAAAACATTATTGAAGTTTTTTTAGAACTGGATGTTTTGCCTTCAGGCAATAGGATACCTCTCTTATTTTTCGCATTAGAACCCGGCCTTTCAGCCATTGAAGTTAAAAATCATTTCAGTCCTATTTTGAGGCAAACGTTAGGAGATAGAACTTTTTTAAATTTATTTGAAACTGTTGCTGATTCTTGCCCTGACAACGCTTTTGTGGCTTACCTGGGGCTGCTTTTCTCAAGAGATATCGATGTTCTGCGGGTTAACATTAAAAAGCTGAGCGCTGCTGATGTTATTCCCTTTCTGCAAAAAATCGGTTACACATGGATAAGCCCGGCGTTAGAGGATTGGATAACCTTTATATACAGTTATGCTGATCGTGTAACAGTATGTATTGATATCGGAAAAAATATTTTTCCAAAAATAGGGTTCGAATGCTTTTGGAATGAACAGCCTGCAATGGAAACTAAATGGATGTTATTTATGGATGAACTAATCAGGCGGAACTTGTGCAGGCTAGACAAGGTAGACACCGTACTTGCATGGGATAACGAGATTTTCCCCAGCCAAATTTCTACCTGGCCACCACATTTATGGATCCAGTCACTATCAAAACCCGAGAACCAATTTACGGTTTTAAGGAAAAAGCTATCGCACATTAAATTATCTTATTGCACTGGCCAGGCACCAGAAGTAAAAGCATATCTGGGTTATGGAAATATATGGCTGACAGCGTAACTTTATAAACCTACTTGATTTGGCCCCCTTTACATGATACTAATTCACAAAATGGCACTATTGAGGTTGTTGCGGCAGCAATAAAATTAATCATAATACTGTATTCGGGTATTTTTTAAGGATTTTGAATCAAAACTTAAAGAAAAGTATTTAAAACCCATAGAACTAAAAATAGGTCAGGCAATAATTTTTGATGATAACCTTATTCATTATTCCAAAGGTAATAGCTCTGACAGTCCACGAAAAGCCATTCAACTTGAATGTATGCCGCAGGAAGCGGAATTGATATTTTATTATGTTGACCCAAGTAATACTAAATACATTGAAAAATACAAGACTAATTGTGATTTTTTCCTGATATACAATATTAATGATGTTATTGGCCGGCCCCCGCTAAAATATTTAGGCAGAGTACATAATGAAAACATTTTTTCATCAGAGGAAGAGTTTGTTAAACTGCTTGCACAGGGCGAAGAAATAAGGGCATTACTTTATAACAATAGTATGTAAGAGAAAAACCTTTTCTATCTAATTATTTAATTCTGTTTATTTAAGTCTTGTTTATATCTTGCCAAAGCTTCCAAACATATAGCGGTAGTTAATTCTTCAGAACCCCAGCCGACCGTTTTTTTGGGGCCGCCATAATAAAATATTCTCCTTTTCCAGCTACCGTTATAGCTTTGCTCTTTCAATAAAAAATCTATAGATTCTTTTTTTACAGGCAAATTAAAATTCAGTAATGTACAAACAGCCAGGGCCGAATCTAAAACAGAATTGCCAAAGCTCCCGTCATATATAAGTTTTGCCATTATTCTATCTGCGATTAATTGCCTTATCTGTTCAAGTTCGCCAATGCCGCAATAATAATTTCGTGATATAAAATAATAAACAGTGAACGGATTTTTGTACCATTTATCACACTCTTCCTCACGCCCTTCAATAATCACTTGTATTAAATAATTTATAACAGGCAGTGTAGCAGCGGACTTTCCTAAATAGTATAATACATTGGCATTTACAACGGCATCTACATCATTTCGGGCACAGGGAAAGTTCTTCCAAAACAAGAAGCTTTTAACAGGATGCTTTAATTCGGGCAATGCAATACGTAGATACAACAAGTTTAAGTTTAACTTAAAACGTAAGGTAAACCAGGTAAAAAATAATTTTTTATTATTTCTGTTACTCAGTAAAAGATCAGCATTGTCCGGTACATTAATATTCTGGCTTTTTAATAAAGCTGATGCACAGGCAGTATCATCTGCATCAAATGGAGCAAACTTATAAATAGAATGATTTTTAGTGTAATGCCCCCAAACCCCGTTATTTTCTTGCTCAAGTAAAAAATCAGTTATTTTTGAAAGTATAGCATCCGACTTGGGTTCCTCATTTAAAAATAATAATGAATTACCGATTAATATAGTTGGAAACACCGTGCTATCTTTACGATACCATCCTTTCCCCCCCAAATTGTATAGTTTAATATGCTCGTTATTGGTCACATAACAAATAAACTCACCGTTAGCAAGCTGCTCTTTATGTAAAAACTCTATCCCGTTAATAATGCTTTTATTTATTTCTGTAATGTTCATTACTATTCACTAAATAATTCCCGCTAATAGTTTATAACAATGACAGAAATCAAACTGTATTTATTGGTGTTTGCTGCTTCATCCATCGCATTTTCCAATCTGTTTCAAAAGCAGTTTTAAGTTCATCAGCAGAGCAAGGTAGCCCATTTTTTTGCGATAATTCTGCCAAATCTGTAAGCGTTCTAAATGTGCTTATTTCATATAACTTTTCATTACGCAGTATTTTAATAAGTTTCAGGGCGTTTTGTACCGACATCGCTGGAAAATAAAATATAAGTAGCTACTAAATTAAAAAATCATCCTAAACCAATTGCCTATAGCGATGATTTTTTTAAAAAAAATTATCGCTATATAACTTATATTTAGAGCACATAATGGCAACAATTAACATAAGCAAAATTAAAAACACCTATGGAACTGAAACAGCTTTAATAATACTTTGCTGCCGCCTTTATTTTAAAACTGCCGCATTAAATGAATTAGAAATATTTGTTGAAGATAACGACATTGATTGGAAAAGATTTGTCTATTTATCAGGTATACACAGAATAAGACCAATTGTTTATAAAGCTGTTTTTGATGTAAATATTCCCGCTGAAATAAAATTACTTTTAAGTAATGAACATGCAGAAACTATAAGACTTAACTGGAAGCAAGGCATTGAAACAGAACGAATTATACTACTCCTTAATAAAAACAATATTGAAGCAGTACCCTATAAAGGAACCGCTTTTTCAAAGCAGTTTTATAATGACTTTGTTTCAAGGGAAAGTAATGACATTGATTTGGTTATCAACCCGGAGCATTTACCCCTGGCTATACAAATTTTAAAAAAAGATGGCTATATACCTGAAGCTGAAGATGTATATCAATACTTAGGCTCACGTTATTTTAATTACTATAAAGATTACAATTTAAATAAATTTAAAGGTCGTATCCGTGACTATCATTTAGAATTACACTGGGCTATTGCCGAAAATTATTTCAATGTAAATCCCAAAGTAAATTCATTTATTTATACTTATAGCGGTCAAACGGCCTTTTTTAGATCCAGCATTAAAACATTAGATCCGGTTGCTCATTTTTCGGCAATGTTAATTCATCATGCTATAAAAGATGGTTTTACATCTCTTAAAAACATTGTAGATATTAGCCAGGCCATTCAGCAACCTTGTATACAAACCCAGGTTAGTCTATTAAAAAAAACTTTTACAAACCTGGAAATGAAAAAAGTAGTAAGTATTAGCAATATACTTTCACAACAATTAATGGGTGTTAGTTTAACTGAATTAGATGATCCGGAAATTGCAGATAGTACAACGCAACATTTTATAGATAATATTTGTTCTAGTCGTCTTCTGCTCACCGACAAAAAGTTATTTGTCTCCATTAAAAATGCGCTTCTTTTACAGGATTCTAATATAAAAAAACTGAAGTTTTTTTATAAAATTGCAAAGTTGCGGTTTATTCCGGCCACTACGGATTTTAGATTAATTAAATTACCAAAAGCACTTTTCTTTGTGTATTATTTGATAAAACCCTTTCGATCAATTATAAAACCCATCAATTTCATTGAAGAAAAGCGAAAACTAATACCAGAAAATTAGCAATTACAACCGGGTAACTACTATGGGGGTCTGTAAAATGAACTGTGTCAGCATACATTTATTCCGTTCCTCCTTGCATTTAATCCATTCATAAATCTTTTAAAGCTTTATAATTATTTATTCAATTAACTTAGCCTAAAACTGCGCCAAATCGACACTAAAATCAGTAATTACGAAATAGAAAGTAACAATTGCATTAAACCAAGAACACAAGTCATTAATTAACTAACTAAATTAAAAACCTGCACATACGCTCTAAATGGCACTTTTAGGCAATAAAAAAGCCTCTTAGCATACTAAGAGGCCTGATAACGTGGTATCAGCAGGGATCAGAACCAGCGACACAAGAATTTTCAGGCTTTCTAAGATCGGTTTAATGTTTTCTATTGAACTGCCCATTTAAGTCAAATGTTTTTTTATTTATTATACAAATTTGGCTAACCGACAAAATAAAAGGGATTATTTTTGTCTAAAGATTTCTAAAGATTAACTTCCTTTCTATCTGTTCTACAATATGAATTTCAGCCTTTTACTAAATCAGGTATTCAAACATATTACGCTTACAGAAGAGGAGCAATCGTATTTTGTTTCACTGTTAAACGTAAAAAAAATTAAGAAAAAGCAATATTTATACGAGGAAGGCGACATCAATAAAGGCCCTGCATTTGTAACACAGGGCATTCTCAGGGCTTATTCGCTGGATAAAAATGGCTTTGAAC
>JAQBOY010000080.1 GCA_028287805.1 Mucilaginibacter sp. | reverse complement strand
GGTGTTTTGAGGCAGTTTTCTGATTTTTCAATTGCCCCGTTGATAACAGATTTAACCTGTTTAATATCAATACCATTACTAAATTTCATTTCTATATCCAGCCGCCTGCTTCCTTCCCGGCTTACATTAATAATTACCTCATTGGATAGTTTACTATTCGGCACAATTACAGACCGGTTATCAAAAGTTGTTATGAGCGTGTAAAATATCTGGATAGAAACAACAGTACCTTCCAGGCCCTGGGTAATAATATTATCGCCAACCACAAATGGTTTAAGTAAAAGGATAAGGATGCCACTTGCAAAGTTTTGCAGCGTACCTGAAAGAGCCAGGCCGGCGGCCACACCAAAAGCGCCAACAACAGCGGTAAATAAGGTTAGCTGTATGCCAACTATCTGCATAACACCCAAAACAAGCATTACCCTTAAAGCTACTCCAATAAGGCTTGCTAAGAAAGGCTTAATTGTGGGGTCGATATCATGTTTGTGCATACCTGAATATGACCATTTGAGTACGGATTTAATGACCCATAACCCTACAAACAAAACCAGGATACCAATAATTAACCGCGGACCAAACTGGATAATCCAATCGTAAGCATGATCATAAAATTTTTCTATCTTCATCTGCATTTAAATTAAATTACCTGTACCCGCTAATACGATGCCAATTACAGGTTAACGCTTTTTAAACACAAAAAACCAATATTTGGTATATTGGTTTTACTTTTCTAATAATCGGGTTTAGCACAAACTTGTTTCTAACCAAGTCTGCTATGAAGATCGACTTATTTTAATTGCATAATTACGAGCCGATTATAGCGATTGATAGTTGATTTTGGGAAGCTGTAATCTGAATACTATTATAAGTATGATTGTAAATTACCATTTCTGGAAGAATGTTTGATCCTTTGCAAGGCTTTATCTTTTATCTGGCGAACCCTTTCGCGGGTTAACATAAACTTTTCTCCAATTTCTTCTAATGTATAGGTATGGCTATTCCCTAAACCATAAAACAGGACGAGTACTTCCCTATCCCGTTTTTCTAATTTAGAAAGGGAACGATTTAGCTCAATTGTAAGGGAATCATGCATCAAAAAGCTATCTGTTGTTGGCTCATCATTGTGCATAACATCCAGCAAAGTACCTTCTTCGCCTTGTTGAAAGGGTGCATCAACAGATACCTGTCTTCCCGAGTTCCTGAGTGAATCTGCTATTTTATCAACCGTTGTTTCCAGGCTTTCAGCCAGTTCTTCCGGTGAGGCTTCCCGTTCAAACTCCTGCTCCAGCTTTGATTGGGCTTTTCTAATTTTACTTAAAGCGCCAATTTGGTTTAAGGGCAATCGTACGGCACGTGATTGGTCAGCTATTGCCGAAATTATAGATTGCCTGATCCACCATACGGCATAAGAAATAAATTTAAACCCTTTGGTTTCATCAAAACGGCCTGCTGCTTTAATCAAGCCTACATTTCCCTCATTTATCAAATCGCCAAGGGTAATGCCCTGATTTTGATATTGTTTTGCAACAGATACCACAAAACGTAAATTTGCTTTGGTTAAACGCTCTAAAGCAGCCTGATCGCCTTCTCTGATCTTTTGTGCAAGAATAACTTCTTCCTGAGCAGTAATTAAATCTACTTTACCAATTTCTGTTAAATATTTATCCAGTGATTGGGTTTCACGGTTAGTGATAGACTGAGTTATTTTAAGTTGTCTCATGAAAAAGGAGTTTTCCCAAAATGTATGGGATTAAATTAATTTGATTACAAATACTTCTGCTTGTTAAAAGCGGAGCTTTTATTATTGGAACTAAAGTTTAAATCTTTTAAACTAAAAAGCACTCTCCCTTGAAAGGAGAATGCTTCACGATTAATCATTATAGTATTTTAAGCTACTTTTACATCTACCGCGTTAGGTCCTTTACGGCCCTGCTCTACTTCAAACTCTACAGAATCGTTCTCACGAATGCTGTCAATAAGTCCTGAAGAGTGAACAAAGATTTCGCTACCACCACTACTAGGTGTTATGAATCCGAAACCCTTTGTTTCATTAAAAAATTTTACTGTTCCTGTTTGCATTATATTATATTTATTTTACAAAGGTACCTTTATTTAATGAAATAAATTGTAATTAACACAAAATTACTTAAATAAAGGGAAATAGGAGATTGGCATGGCATAGCAGTTAAAAAAACAGCCGTGTTGTATTGTCCTTTTTATTGGTACTGAATGCAAAGATGTCCCGACACTCAATTTTGCAATCTTTTCTAATAATAGCCTGCAATCTCATTCTTTATTTATAAATTATCTGCCTATATTTATAAAAGCCTATTTTTTTTATTAATCATTGCATTATTTTGAGTTGTTAGGGGCAATTACCGCTGGATCTTATAGAAAAGCGACTTCAAAAGTTATCGTTTTAAAAAAAACTTGACTTTATCCGCAAACAGTTTTTATATTACAGTTTTTAAAGAATAAACTGAGCGACAATTTTTAATTATTGTAAATTTTTCATGCAGGAATCAGCTTATTTTGACCAATATAGCCCCATTAATAATGTTTGGGATGAGATGTACGGTGCCGATAACCATGTGCGCGAACATTATCGTAAGGTTATTGATTATATCTCGAACGAATCAGCCGATGATCTGAATAAAAAGGAGGAGTTGGCCAAACGGCTTTTTATGAGTCAGGGGATTACCTTTACCGTATATAACAGCGGCGAGGGGATAGAAAAAATATTTCCGTTTGATATTATTCCGCGCATCATAACCGCTTCCGAATGGGCTTTTGTAGAGAAAGGAATTAAGCAGCGGTTAACCGCCCTTAATCATTTTTTAAAGGACATTTATCATAACCAGTTTATTGTTAAAGATGGCATAGTCCCTATTGATATTATTTATTCATGCCCTCATTTTTTGCGTGAGATGTACCAGTTACAGGTGCCTTATGATATTTATATCCATATCTCTGGCATTGACCTGATACGTGATTCAGACGGAACATTTTATGTACTGGAGGATAACCTGCGTACACCTTCGGGGGTTAGCTATATGCTGGAGAACCGTGAAATAACCAAACGCCTTTTCCCCGACCTGTTACCGCAATGCGGTGTTCGCAGTGTAACGGAGTATCCAACCATATTGTATAAAAATTTGCTTGCCCTGTCGCCACGGCAAATTGCTAATCCCAATATTGTGCTGTTAAGCCCGGGGATATATAATTCTGCTTATTTTGAACATACAACGCTGGCACGGTTAATGGGTGTTGAGCTGGTAGAGGGCCGGGACCTGGTGGTTAAAGATCATAAAGTATACATGAAAACCACTACCGGTTTGCAGCAGGTAGATGTGATATACCGCCGTGTTGATGATGAGTATCTTGATCCGCTGGTATTTAACCCATCGAGCATGCTGGGGGTGGCGGGTATTATGGGCGCCTACCGCAAGGGCAATGTGGCTATAGTGAATGCTATTGGCAATGGGGTTGCCGATGATAAAGCGGTATATGTTTATGTACCCGAAATGATCAGGTATTATTTAAATGAAGAGCCTATATTAAAAAATGTACCAACCCACCAGTTAGGCAATCGTGAAGAACGTGAGCATGTTTTTAAAAACATGAACAATATGGTGATCAAAAGAACCAACGGAAGCGGTGGTTATGGCATGTTAATGGGTCATGCTGCATCTGATGAGGAGATCAGCGATTATAAAAAAGAGATATTAAAGGATCCCCGTAATTTTATAGCACAGCCCACCATTAGTCTTTCTGCCGCGCCTTGCTATATGCAGGGAGTACTGCAGCCCCGTCGCATAGATCTGCGCCCATATGCGCTTTGCGGTCCTGATGGTATTGAGATTGTTCCGGGAGGGCTAACCCGCGTTGCGCTTAAAGAAGGTTCATTGGTAGTAAACAGCTCGCAGGGCGGTGGCAGCAAGGACACATGGGTACTGGCGTAGCCCCCATCCCCTAAAGGGGGAGGGAATGTGTAGAATTACTATAAACACAGATTTGAGCAAATAAATTAATAAATTAAACTAAATTGAATAATTCCCCCTTTAGGGGGTTAGGGGGCAATATGTTAAGCAGAGTAGCAGCAAGTTTATATTGGTTAAGCCGTTATGTGGAGCGCAGTGACGGTATGTTGCGGATGCTGAAAATCAATTACGCTTCATCGCAGGATACGATTCAGGAATTTACCTGGGAGCCGATGGTTAGGATTTTTGCAGACTCGCGAGAGGATGAAACCGAGGAGCTGAAAAACGATAGCCGGGCCGTATTAAAATATATGATTACGGGTAAAAATAATTCAAATTCTGTTTTGAACATCATTACCTTTGCCCGTGAAAACGCACGAAGCGTGCAGGAGCATATCACCAAGGATCTGTGGCAATGCTTAAACGAATATTACCATACGGTAAAGGATTTGAAATTAGATCGTGCGCTGCAACGCGAAGACCCGATAAGTGTACTGGACGTTTTAATAAAACAGGTAATGCTTTATTATGGAACGGTTGAGATTACGATGGAGCGCGGAGAGGGCCGGAGCTTTATGAATATTGGCAAGTATCTGGAGCGGGCCATACAATCTGTGGATATTTTGGATACTAAATTTGGTTCCATTAGCGACAACCCCGACCTGTTAACAGACACCACTTATTGGAAACATTTATTACTTTCATTAGGCGGATATGAACTCTACCTGAAAACATACCGTGAAGGTTTTGAAGCTGAAAATGTGTTAGAGCAGGTAGTGTTGAATAATGATTTTCCGCGTTCGGTAATTTATTCGGTCAATCATATTCAGCGGTACTTCGAGCGGTTAAAGAGCAATAGTAACATGGAAGATTTCAGGGAAATGTCGTTCCAGATAGGCCGGTTACAAAGCCGTATTAAATACAGCTCAGTAAGAAGCATCAGGACGGATGGCTTACATACTTTTCTAACCCAGATCAGGAGCGAGCTTTATGGCATAGGGAATGCGTTAAATGAGCATTATTTTGCAAATTCGTAATTAGTGATTAGAGGTTAGTTTTTCTCACTTAATAAACTTCGAAAACTCTCTTTTTACGCGAAGAGAGTTAGTTTGCAAGCTGGCGGAATGTGAGGTAATCGCCAAAATGATGTTAGAGGAAGGGATTAATAAATTAAATAATAACAAAATGCCAGAATTTGAAATACAGCATATTACCAGGTATATTTATGAAGGCTCGGTACGCGATAGTGCCAACCAGATCATTTTATTTCCGATAAAGGATGCGCACCAGGATGTTTTAAAACAAGAGCTGCATATAACGGGCAACCCGGTTGTTGATACTTATATTGATTATTATGGCAATGAGGTAGGAAGTTTTACCTATAGCGAGCCGCATATGCAACTTACTATTAACTCAAAAGTAATTGTTAGCACCAAGCACCGCTCCCTGCCGGTTAATGATATTTTTCCTGGCCAGCAATGGGAAGATCTGAAGCGTTTGCAATATATGGTACCCTATATTGATTTTTTAAAACAGGAATATTTTGAGGGCTTATCTGAATTAAAAACAGTTGTTGATGCAGAAAGATCAATTGATGATACCCCTTACCAGGTAGTGCTGCGCTTTTGCCAATATGTATATGATAATTTTGAATACATAAAAGGGGTAACTACAGTTGATACCAGGCTGGATGAGATATGGAAATTAAAAGCCGGTGTTTGCCAGGACTTTGCCCATATTTTAATGGAAATGCTTCGTTTGGTACAAATACCGGCAAGATATGTAAGCGGGTATATATGCACTAATAAAAACGGGTTGCGTGGTGAAGGAGCAACCCATGCCTGGGCAGAAGCATATATACCTGATTATGGTTGGCTGGGTATTGACCCAACCAACAATTGTATAGCCAATGAAACTCATGTACGTTTGGCTGTAGGCCGTAATTTCACAGATTGCTCACCTGTAAAAGGCGTATATAAAGGATCATATGGCCACAAGCTGGAAGTTGCCGTATCAGTTGATGATGAAAACTCCTTAAACAATGATTCCACAACGGTTTTTGAACCTTCAACTCCAAGCCCGGTAACTGCTTTTCCAAAAAACAGCTACCAGCGCTATATGGAAATGATACAACA
>JAQBOY010000396.1 GCA_028287805.1 Mucilaginibacter sp. | reverse complement strand
CGGAGAACTGCCCACCTTACAACAACTGGGTTTGGAAGAGCCTGTTGATGATTCGCGGGCAACCTATAAATTTGCAGGTGGTGAAACCGCGGCTTTAATCAGGTTACATGAATATTTTTTAAACAGCAGTCAAGCCCATACTACTAAAGGCGCACGAAGTGGTTCTGCCGATCATTCTTCCAAACTTTCTCCGTGGCTGGCTTTGGGTTGTATTTCTCCCCGTAAATTATACTGGGAAGTGATTAAACATGATAGCGAAAATAATACACACCATAGCGGTATGTTAATATTAGAATTATTATGGCGTGATTATTTTAGGTTCATGTTTAAAAAACATGGGCAAAAATTTTATAAATCAGAAACGGATATTAATGCGATTGAACCGGACGTACCTAACGATGAGCTTTTTGAAAGCTGGAAAAATGGCCATACCGGTGTGCCGTTTATTGATGCCAGTATGCATGAGCTAAACGCCACCGGTTATATTAACAATTACAGCAGGCAAATGGTTGCAGGGTATTTGGTACGTGAACTGGAGATCAGCTGGATTAAAGGCGCTGCCTATTTTGAAGAAAAATTAATTGATTACTCGCCGGCAAGTAACAGGGGCAACTGGGCTTTTATTGCAGGCATGTCTTATGATCCGAAGGACAACCGCTATTTTAATTTAACCAAGCCAGTAAACGAACTGGAAATTAAAGGAGAGTTTGTAGATACGTGGCTGCCTGAAGTTAATGGGTCTGCTAATGCTAATCATCCCGTTTCTTTTTAAATAATTAATACATTCCACCTGCCTAAGAGAACGAAAAATGGTTGCTTATCAACTTAGGCAGGGGAGAAATCAGGGCGCTGCAAGTGGGCATTGCTTTTTTAGCTCAGCCGTCATTGCATCATCAAGTTGTTGTTTCTGTTCGTTAGTTTGATATTTAGTTACCCACAACATTTTTAAAAAATGATTAACTGAATCAGATTTAGCTTGCGACATCTTTATCAATAACTCCTTTTCCTTATCTAACTTAACCTTATTTAACTTTATAGGTGTTGAATCAGCATTACGATAGGATATATGGATTTTATTTGTTGAATTCAACTGTTGATATTTCTGCGCCAGTGTAAATTTTTCATGCGTAAGCTCTCTTGATTCACATACAAGCTTTGCCAATTTCATAGCATCCTGCTGTGGATCTGCATCCTGCTGTTTTTTTTGATGGCACGCTGATAAGAAAAAAGCAAATAGCAAAATTGAACCGGCTTTATTGATAGCTTTTATATGTTTTGCGGCCATTGTATCATCGTATTCACGTTAGTACCTATTTTTTTACCTTGTTCTAATCCAAACTGATTATCCTGCTGAAAGTGGATGCCGCCATAAAACCTGCTATCAGCACATTCTTTTGCCATTTCATCAAAGCTTTTCCATGAACGTACATTAAATCCATACTGCACTTGTGAACGATCTGTTACAGGATAAATCCCGTCACCATTTGTAAAGAGCATGGTGAATATGGCATCACCAGCACCAATTTCTACAGAGTGGCCTGATACATAAGCCGGGAATGGCGGGGTACCAATAACAGTGGTAAATGATGCATCAATATATCTGTTAATATAGGTAACCGGCCTGAGCAGGTTTGTTTTATACTTACATTTCCAGCAGGCTATGAAAGCATCGTTTTCAGCAACGCCCATGTGCGCATAAGCAAGAACTGTTTTAGCGAGGTCAGCATGACTATCATCCAATAGGCCAGATAAAATATTTAAAGTATGGCCTGTAGGCGTACAGGTATTAAAAGGATCATCCGCCCAAAATTTAGTGATATTTATCTGTTCGGTAGTGTTGTGTTTTACCTGCACATAAACTTTCATGGCATCTTTATAAATTAAAGAAGAGCTGTCTGTTGAAAACGGATAACATGGCGGAGGGTCAGTTGCCATAATATCGGCGGTTATAAAAGGCCTGTTTGCGCCCCATTTTGGCGAAACAGGCGAAAGTACCGGGCCGGTAGGAACCCATTGATCAGGCCCTGTTGGTAAAGTATAGGGTAATTGAAAAGGATCAAGATAGGACTGGTAGCCTCCATCAGTTTTTGAATAATTATAAATAGCAGCGGCTATGCTTTTTCCAAACGCTTCTGACCGGGTAATTACATCATTTGAAACGCCAGCTGACAATGAAGATTTATTTTGCGTTTCAAGATTGTCAATAGCAGTGGCATTATCCTTTGTAATATTTATTTCAAACATTCTTCGTATCATTTCAGAAGTAGCGGCATTAGAAGAGATAGCCCAGTTATACTCTTGTCCATCTACAGGTTTTGGCAATGAACCGGCAGACAGGCCGTTAAGTTGACCCGCCAGGCTTCCCGAACTGCTTATTCCCGGTACTGCAGACTCATAAGAAGCAATTGAAATATAGGCATATGCCCGTGATGCCTGCGGAGGAAAAAAGCCAGGCGTGCCTTTTACAATTTTACAAGTTAAATCATAATAAGATCGGATAAAGGCGCCATCAAAGGATTTAGCGGGCTTGCTGCTCAAAAATTGGTTCCCATTGTTATTAATGTTTACATCCTTCTTGCAGCTTTCAATAATAAGTAACGAAATGATAATTACCAGGTAGGGTTTCTTCATATACAAAATGTTAAAATACTTGCTTATAACATGATGATTATACACTTGTTTTAAGAATTTGTAAGAATTCTATTTTTATTTGTCCTCCAATCAGTTGTTCCTTACGTAGTTGTATAAAGAGCACAGGCGTGGAATTACCGACTGCGATAGATAAATAATTCCCCAAATTGGGTATTATTTATCTATCGCACTTTTGCTCTCAGTAGATAAAATGGGGATAATTACCCATTAAATGGCATATTTGATGCTTTTTAATAAAGGGAATAGAATTTGATTACATTTAAATGGACCAAAAAATTTTTAAAAACGTATAAACATAATATTTGGATTATGAAGAAACTTAAACTGTCAGTAATAGCAACTTTATTTGCTTTTTCTTTTTTAGCTCACTCTGTGGCAAAAGCTGGTGACAATGGTAACAACGGCAATCATGGTAATGGTAATCATGGTAATGGTAATAATGGTAATGATGATGGTGGTGGCAGTACTGGATTACCGATCAATAATGGCGTATGGTTTTTATTAGCAGCCGGGGCTGTTATAGGCTGTAAAGTTGTTTTGAACAAGAATAAAGAATTAAAAGCTGTATAGTTTTTATCCTTAATATAATTCAATATTAAAATCTTTTAACGGTAAGTCAATACTTAGCGGGTTGTTTATAAAATATTAAAACTCTTAAATGGTATTAGATACATACCTGACTAAATGGGATCAAATCCCTGCTGCTGTTAAGCAATTTTTACTAAAAGGTGTAATTCTGTTAATTGCCTGGAAGGTTGTTTACTTATTCTTTTTATCTCCTACAGGGTTTCTTGACAAACCACTTACTATAACAGTTTGTACACAAACTGTTAAAAGCTTAAACTGGGTAACCAATTCTGGTAATTATAGTTCTAAAAGTGAGGTTATAGATCGCGTGGTTGACGCGAAGTCAACACGTATATACCAGGAAGCTATCTATTTTCGTCAAAGAAAAGTTGTTACAATTGAAGATGCCTGTAACGGATTGGAATTGTTTGTTTTATACGCCGGATTTATCATTTGCCTCCCAGCCTTACTTAGCAGGAAATTGATCTTTATTATAGCCGGTATATTAATCATTCATTTGGTTAACCTATTTAGATGTGCAGGTATAACCTATATCACGTTATATTATTTGCCCCATGCTGATTTTGCGCATCATTACGTTTTCTTTATCATAGTTTATGCCTGCATCATCGCCTTATGGCTTGGTTTTTCCAATAAACTAAGTCTGAAAAATAATGTTAAACAATAAACGCGCGTATTTTTTACTGGGATTTTTATTAATATCTGTAGTTTACGCTTTGTATAATATTTACCTGGTAGAAGTAAACAATTATGCGGATATGCCCAAAAAAATCCGGGGTGTTTATCGTTTATTGTCTATAGTTACGGTTTATGCAATAGGTTTTTATTTTTTAAAAAAATACAATAGCAGCTGGATCAGGGTATTTTGGAATGCCTTGTATATAACAATTGTTAGCTTGTTAATTTTGATTGGTATTTACGATTGGAGTAGCGGCCACACATTGTCTCCGGCCAAAGATATCTCAAGTACTTTCTATACACTTTTAATTTCCCCCTTACTTTATACCACCTTATTGATAGTTAATAGAACATTAATGAAAATTGCAGAGAAATAATATATTTTAAATTCATTTTTTTGTTTAAAAGATTCTTTAAGGTTCACATTGTCAACCAGATGAGATAAGAATTACACACTATTGTCATTTAATACGTAATTTTATTAACTTTGCACCGCGAAAAAATCGCGATGGTCCCATAGCTCAGCTGGATAGAGCAACTGATTTCTAATCAGTAGGTCACAGGTTCGAATCCTGTTGGGATCACTAAACAATTTACCGTAAGTTCAACGTAT
>JAQBOY010000375.1 GCA_028287805.1 Mucilaginibacter sp. | reverse complement strand
ACCAAAGCCTTTAACCAAACAGCATTAAGCAATCAGTTTGCTGCAAAATTGAAAGATTATGAGTTGAAGTTTGGGATTGATATGAAACGATAAAAAGTAAAATATCATTCCAAAAGAAACTGTTATTTCAAAAGAAACTGTCATTCCAAAAAGCAACTGTTATTCCAAAAAGCAACTGTTATTCCAAAAAAGAAACTGTCATTCTGAGCGGCAGCGAAGAATCTTCTTCATTAGATGTACCATGCTCCGCTCCAGAATATCAAGCAGTATAGTTTTTTTGTCTTTCTAAGCGGCAGCGAAGAATCTTCTTCATTAGATGTACCACGCTCCGCTCCAAAATATCAAGCAGTGATATAGTTTTTTGTCATTCTGAGCGGCAGCGAAGAATCTTCTTCGCTATAAGTGTTATGCCTTTTTTCTCCTGAAGAAGATTCTTCTCCGCCAAAAGGCGGATCAAAAAAACAACTAAGAGAGTCCTACTCCTCTATCACCACTCCCATGGAGCAGAACTTATTAATACGATCAGTAACTAACTCATCAATATTACGTTCTTTTAATGTTTTTAACTCTTTTAAAAGTTGTTTCTTTAAAATAGAGGCCATGGCTACCGGGTCCTGATGAGCACCGCCAAGCGGTTCTTTAATAACTCCGTCAATCAGCTTATTCTTTAACATTTCTGATGAAGTAAGTTTCAGCATTTCTGCCGCTCTTTCCTTTTGTTCCCAGGTTTTAAATAAAATGGTAGAGCAATTTTCAGGCGAAATAACCGAGTACCAGGAATTATCAAGCATTAATACCCTGTCGCCAATACCTATGCCCAGCGCACCGCCTGAAGCACCTTCGCCAATAACAACGCAAATAACCGGTACTTTTAGCACTGCCATTTCCATCAGGTTTCGCGCTATGGCTTCACCTTGTCCACGCTCCTCCGCCTCTAATCCCGGGAATGCACCCGGTGTATCTATCAGCGTAATAACCGGCTTGTTAAACTTCTCGGCCATTTTCATCAGCCTTAATGCTTTACGATAGCCTTCCGGATTAGCCATACCGAAATTCCGGTACTGTCGTTCCTTAGTATTACGTCCTTTTTGGTGACCAATAAACATAACTGTTTGCCCGTTTATGCTGCCGAATCCACCAATTATGGCTTTATCGTCGCCCACGGTCCTGTCACCATGCAATTCAATAAAATCATCACACATCAGTTCTAAATACTGTAAAGTATAAGGCCTTTCCGGGTGACGTGATATCTGTACCTTTTGCCAACCGGTAAGGTTAGCGTATATTTCCTGTTTGGTAGCTTCAAATTTATTCTCCAGCTCAGCCAGTGTTGCCGACATATCCAGCTTGTTCTTGTCTTCAACCTGCTTCACTTTTTCAATCTGCTGCAACAACTCCGCCAATGGCTTTTCAAAATCAAACGTAATCTTCATATTACAATAATGAGGCCGCTAAATTAAATAAATCAAACGGCATATTTCAATTCGCTTTTTTTAATGCTTCAAACTTCGCTAATTGCTGCGGGGTCAATTCCTTTTTGGTAGCTAAACAGGCAAACAAAATGGCATTTTTTAGTTCGCCCTGGTATAAGCCATGGCGGTTAGTGTAAAATATCAGGTTGCCTTCATCCATTTTATGATAGCGGAAAAGACTATCCAAAGTTCTTTCATTCCTTACAATAGATTCACCCGTCTGCACCCTTCTTCTATGCATATAGTCATTAATAGCATTAACCTTCTTTAACTGTAAAGGGCTAAGATCCAGCTCCTTTTTAAATTTGAGCACCTGATCGGGCAATGGAAAATGATTAATTTCTGCAACCATAGCCATATTATTATCAGCTTCCCCTTTTAAATAAGCTTCATACTGCTCATAGGTTAATGTCCGCACCGGGGAGTGTTTATCGCTATCAGCCGTTGATTGTGCATTAACTGTACTAAAAGACACCATTATAAAGGCAATAACAAGCATGGGTTTTATCATAATACTATTTTGTTAGTTATGATTCAATTATTGAACCAAAATTTCTTCAAAGTAAAGTAATTTGCAGAAGATTGTCAGAACCTAATTAAACGACTTATTGAATAAGCAGAATTATTGAATCAGCGGAATTAATAATTCGATTAATTTCATTAATTCAAAAATTTGCGATGCCGACAAAAAGTAAGCTATATATTTGCTGCTATTATGAGCAAGAATACCGACGAATTATTTAAAAATGTAATAGCACACGCCAAAGAGTATGGCTTTGTTTTTCCTTCCAGCGAAATATATGATGGCTTAAGTGCCGTTTACGATTATGGCCAAAATGGCTCTGAATTGAAAAACAACATTAAAACCTACTGGTGGAAAGCCATGGTACAAATGCACGAAAATATAGTAGGTATTGATTCGGCCATATTTATGCACCCCAAAATATGGAAAGCCAGCGGTCACGTTGATGGCTTTAGCGACCCGATGATCGATAACAAAGACTCGAAAAAACGCTATCGTGCCGACCAGTTAATTGAAGATAAGATTGAACGATATACAAAAGACGGTAAAACAGCAAAGGCAGAGCAGCTGCAGCAAGACCTGGATACCGCTTTAACCGGCGAAGATTTACCACGGCTAAGAGAGATCATTCTTGAGCACGAAATAGCAGACCCTGTTAGCGGCACCCGCAACTGGACAGAAGTTCGCCAGTTTAACCTGATGTTCAGCACTCAAATGGGCGCTGTGGCTGATGATGCCGATTTGGTTTACCTGCGTCCGGAAACCGCACAGGGCATATTTGTAAATTATTTAAACGTGCAAAAATCAGGCAGAATGAAAATTCCGTTTGGTAT
>JAQBOY010000323.1 GCA_028287805.1 Mucilaginibacter sp. | reverse complement strand
AAGAGTATTATTAAAGAGGCTACTTTTTATGGCAACCTCTTCTAATCTTATCTCAAAAGACGCAAAGTGTTGTGTCTCTACTTATTAATTCTTAATTTCTTCTATCTCTGTTGCTATGGCTTCTTCCGCTCATTCCACTGCCGGTGCTACTGCCATTTGCTTTACTCCTGCTATCTCCACCAAAACCCCTGCCGCGCTTATTAGAGCCATTGCGTTGGCCCGAACCTTTACTTTGGCCTTCGGCATGTTTAGCAACGATGCTTTGCGGACTCATTAGATAAGGATGCGTATCATTCACGGGAATTTGCTTAGTAATAAGCTTATGAATATCCTTTAAAAATTCAATTTCTTCCTGGTCGCAAAAAGATAGCGCTATGCCACTGGCACCTGCACGTCCGGTACGGCCAATACGGTGTACATAAGTTTCCGGGATATTGGGTATTTCGTAGTTGATTACATGGGTCAGCTCATCAATATCAATACCGCGTGCGGCAATATCTGTAGCTATCAGCACCCGTGTGGTACGATTTTTAAAATTAGTTAAAGCCCGTTGACGTGCGTTTTGCGATTTGTTTCCATGTATAGCTTCGGCTGTTATACCTATGCGTACCAGGTCTTTCACCACCTTATCCGCGCCATGTTTGGTACGGGTAAATACAAGTGCGGTTTTAATGTTTTTATCTTTTAATATATGTGCCAGTAATGATCTTTTATCATTCTTCTCCACATAATATAATTCCTGTTGTATGGTATCGGCAGTTGATGAAACCGGTGTAACCTCTACCTTTTCAGGATTGGTTAATATGGTATTGGCTAACTGCTGAATTTCATTAGGCATGGTTGCCGAAAAAAACAGGGTTTGCCTTTTAGCAGGTACTTTTGCTATGATCTTTTTAACATCATGCACAAAACCCATATCCAGCATACGGTCAGCCTCATCCAAAACCAGCATTTTAACATGATCTAAATGAACAAAACGCTGATTTATCAGATCCAGTAAACGGCCCGGTGTAGCTACTAAAATATCAATACCCCTGCGTAAAGCATCAGTTTGCGGGCCTTGTGATACACCACCAAATATTACGAGGTGCTTTAAGCCCGTATGTTTGCCATAAGCGGCCAGGCTCTCATTAATTTGAATAGCCAACTCACGTGTAGGCGTTAAAATTAAGGCTTTTATAGTCTTTTGCTCTTTATGTTGCAGTCTGTCCTGGTATAATAACTGTAACATGGGTATAGAGAAAGCTGCCGTTTTACCGGTGCCGGTTTGTGCACAGCCAAGCAGGTCTTTGTGTTGTAATACAATGGGTATGGCTTGTTCCTGTATAGGCGTAGGGGTAGTATATCCCTCAGTTTTTAAAGCCCTGAGTATTGGCTCAATTAAATTTAAATTTTCGAATGACATGTAATGTATGTAATGTGTATTTGCTAACGCGAAGCATAAGCGGGGATCTGAAGTATCTATCGGTGATCAACCTTAAGCGAACGGGTAATTTTTTACAAAGATACACTTTTATTATTTAAGTACACTTTAACATATTTAGAGGGAGGAGAGGATTAACAATCTTAGTTTCAATCCTCCATATTTTCAATTTGAACTGCAGGTTGCTTTTTAAACCACGACCGCAACAGGATAATAGATATACCTGTGGTTATACATAGATCAGCAATATTAAAAACGCCTGTATGAAACAGCCCAAAGTTGATATACAAAAAATCAGTTACCGAGCCATGCACTATACGGTCGTAAATATTGCCAATGCCGCCACCTATCATTAATATAATAGCTAACAGGACATATTTATTGATGTCGGTTTTTATTAATATATAAACCAGGCTTAACAGAATAAGAATCAACGGAATGACGTCTAAAAAAATAATTCGCAACGGTTTGGAAGCGGCATCGCCCATGCTTAAAAATGCACCGGTATTTTCAACTTTTTCTATGGTAAAATAATTATGTATGACGCTGATGGTTTGATAATCACTAACCTTCTCGCGCACTATTTTTTTTGAAACCTGGTCGCAGCCGATGGTAACTGTCAATATAATTAAAATTACTAATACTCTTAAAATGCTATTTGATTTCATTAGCGCAAATATAGTTGTCTGAACTTAAATTTACAGGATTTGAGTGTTTTAGGATTAATAAAGTGGTAAGAAATTCTATCATCTTTAAATCCTGCAAATCTTAGTTCTCACAAAAAAAGCCGACCATAAGTCGGCTTTTTAGTTTATTAATTCGTTCTGCTTACTTCTTGTTATAAAACTTAAAGTCCTTACCAATAAATTTAGCGTTTTCGCCTAATTCTTCTTCAATACGCAATAATTGGTTGTATTTAGCGATCCTGTCTGAACGTGATGCAGAACCGGTTTTGATTTGTCCGCAGTTTAAGGCAACAGCTAAATCGGCAATGGTTGCATCTTCAGTTTCACCTGAACGGTGGCTCATTACAGATGTATAGCCATTGGTTTGTGCTAAAGTTACCGCGTTAATAGTTTCGGTTAATGAACCTATCTGGTTAACTTTTACCAGGATAGAGTTAGCTGTATCCTCATTGATACCTCTTTGTAAACGGGTTACATTGGTAACAAACAAATCGTCACCTACTAACTGAACTTTATCGCCAATTCTGTCGGTCAATAATTTCCAGCCTTCCCAGTCATCCTCAGCCAT
>JAQBOY010000250.1 GCA_028287805.1 Mucilaginibacter sp. | reverse complement strand
CAATACGAATATCATCAGCAGGTAAACAAGTTAAAGCAGGAGCGAGATTTTTATAAGACCGAGACTGAAAGAGTAAGTAAAGACCTGGACGAGCTAACTTCCAATCCGGAGAAGCTTGAAAAATTTGCCCGCGAAAAATATTTGATGAAGAAAGATAATGAGGATGTTTTTGTAATTGTGAAAGAGAAACAGGAGTAATAACATTCCCCTTTGTCATGCCGGATTTATTTCGGCATCCCACATGCGAAGTAAATAAAGGCTACCTTTCCAGTAGGATCCTGAAACAAATTCAGGATGACTTTATCTTTGTTAAACTTAAAATAAAAGTTCCCTATACCGGGAGACCTAAAGATAACTATTTGACCAATGAGTATTTTTGTTGAATCCTTAACCAAAGTTTACGGCACACAAAAAGCAATTGACAGCATTTCGTTTAATGCGCAGGCGGGGGTATTAGGTTTTTTGGGGCCAAACGGCGCAGGGAAATCAACCACTATGAAAATCCTGACCGGTTTTATTCCTCAAACATCAGGCAAAGCGTCTGTTTGCGGTTTTGATTTGGAAAAGGATGCATTAGCGGCTAAGCGAAACATTGGTTACCTGCCGGAAAGCAACCCGCTTTATACAGATATGTATGTAAAAGAATCACTGGCTTTTATAGCGGGCATTCACCAGGTGAATTCACCGGATAAACGAATTGCCGAAATTATAGAACAAACCGGGCTTGGTCCTGAGCAGCATAAAAAAATAGGCCAGCTATCTAAAGGTTATCGTCAAAGAGTTGGACTTGCACAGGCTATTTTGCATGATCCGGAAGTACTTATACTGGATGAGCCTACTTCAGGACTTGACCCCAACCAATTAATAGGCATCCGGCAGCTGATACGCGAGTTGGGGAAAACAAAAACTATAATTTTGTCAACTCACATTATGCAGGAAGTGGAAGCTGTTTGCAACCGGGTGATCATCATCAATAAAGGTAAAATTGTAGCTGATGACAGTTTACCCGGATTGATAGAAAAAAACAAAGACAAAACCCTGGAACATATTTTTACCGCGTTGACTTTAAATAATTAAAGCTGCTATATTAAGTACAGGTTGCTTCTAACTAAGCCAATATGTTGTATAATAGCAACAGCAGGCTTATAAGGTAAAAACCAATGCTGCAGCTGCGGCGCCCATCACAGCAAACGTAAACCACAATAAAGCTTTTGATAACCAGCCGCTTTTAAATTCGCCCATGATTTTTTCATTTGCTGAAATTTTAACGATCAGGAATAACAAGGGCACAGCGGCTATGCCATTTAACACAGCCGTATAAACCAGGGCTTTTACAGGATCAATCCCGATAAAATTCATAATTAAACCAATCAATGTAGCTATGATGATTACCCCATAAAAACCATGCGCGGTGTTAAATTTAAGGTTCAGGCTGGCATTCCATTCAAAAGCCTCGGCAACGGCATAAGCCGCGGAACCAGACAGTACCGGTACGGCCAGTAATCCCAGCCCGATAATACCTACTGAAAAAATCAATTTGGACAAATATCCCGCAGCCGGAAAGGAGTGCACCAGTGGCTCTAATGCTTTAGCAGCGTCGGCTGCGGTTTTAATATCTTTAACACCATGGTTATGTAAAACGGTTGCACCTACCAGCAGTATACACCAGGTAGTAAATTCTGAAATAACCATGCCTGCCGTATTATCCTTACGCATCATATGAATATGCTTCCAGCTGATGTTTGGCCGGCCTCTTTTTATCAAACCCTTTTCCTGCTCTTCCTCTACTTCCTGCGATGCCTCCCAAAAAAACATATAAGGTGTAATGGTAGTGCCAAATACGCCGGTAATAATGAACAAAAAAGCATAGCTGAATTCAATATGTGGTATTACCGTTGCACTTAATACGGTTGGCCAATCCTGATGAATAATAAATACGGTAATTGGATAAGCCAATAAGGTTAGTGCCAGCCATTTGAGTATTTTAGAATAAACCTTGTAACTGGTATATATCTCTAATAATAAAATTCCGGATGCAAAGATCAGCGTAAGTACTATAAATGGTAGTGGTATTAGCAGTTGTGCTGCTGCAGCCATAGCGCCAATATCTGCGCCAATATTAATAACATTAGCTACGACTACAAGCCCAACAACTCCGTATAATACTGCCCGGCTATAATTATCCTTTACAACAGCTGCTATGCCTTTACCGGTAACTAAACCAATACGGGCGCAGGCTTCCTGTACCGCAATCATAAAAGGCAGCATATAAAGCGCGGTCCATAACTGACCATAACCAAATTGTGCGCCTGTTTGCGAATAAGTTGCTATGCCTGAAGGATCATCATCAGCGGCCCCGGTAGTAAGTCCTGGTCCAAGAATAGTTATCCATTTCCAAAAACTTTTTTTAGGTGAGGCATTTTGTGTTTTAGCAGGCATCAGGCTTATACAAACAATTTAGGTGTAGTGTAATATAATATATAACTATTGGATATGGAAATTGTTTAAATATTGATTGCCAAAGCAAGAAGATCAACTTTACTTCTTTTTTAAATAGCTTAATTACTAAATTTACATAATATATATTTATCCCTTTATCCTATGAAACAACAATTTCACTATGCTACCATTACAGAAGCTATTGAGCAGTTAAGGGAGCAAGGCTATACACTTGATTTTAATTTGGAAAAGAACCGGCTTAAAGTTGGCGAGCAGGAATATACGGCAGACAATTTTGAAATTGTAGATATGTATCGTTATGAAGGGCCGTCAGACCCGGCAGACGAGGCAATAGTTTATGCGCTGGCATCTAAATCAGGTGTAAAAGGAATTTTGGTATCGGGATATGGAGCAACAACAGATGAAGCATCGACTGAAACCCTTAAACAATTACACTATAAATACCAGCAGCGTAACCAGTAACGCATTATAGACGATAATGAAATTAACTACCAGGCTAATCAGTGGGTTATTATTGATCATCTTATGTTCTTCCTGGGGTTTTTTCGCCCATTACCACATTAACCGTTTAGCTGTTTTTACCTTGCCCAAAGCCATGGCCGGGTTTTACAAAGCTAATATTGAATTTATAACCGAACATGCCATCAGCGCGGATAAACGCCGGTATGTAGATTCATCAGAAGCGCCCAAACATTATTTAAATGTCGATCATTATGGAAAAAATCCTTTCAGTAAAATACCCCGGCGATGGAATGACGCGGTTGTAAAATATTCAGAAGATACGCTTATTAAATACGGTACAGTTCCCTGGACCATCCAATACAATTATTATAAATTGGTTGAAGCTTTTAAAGCTCATGACACCACCCGTATACTAACTGCCTCTGCAAATCTGGGCCATTATATTGCAGACGCTCATGTGCCGCTGCATTTAACACAAAACTATAACGGACAGCTTACTAACCAAACCGGCTTGCATGCCTTATGGGAAAGTCGCATACCTGAATTATTTGCCAATCATTACCATTATTTTACGGGTAAAGCGAGGTACATAGAAAATCCATTATCGGAGGCTTTTAAAATTTGCCGGGCATCGTTTAAAGAAGTAGATACTGTTTTATTTTTTGAGCGGGTGCTTAACCAATCTTTTTCTGCAGATAAAAAATATGCGATGGTAAAACATGGCAAAAAGGAGGTGAAAGATTATTCGGTGGAGTATAGCAGGGCCTACCAATACAGGATGAAGGGCATGGTGGAACGCAGGATGCGTGCCGCGATATTGGAGGTGGGCAGCTACTGGTATTCGGCATGGGTTGACGCCGGCCAGCCCGATCTGAACAGATTGATCAAACAGGAGCTCACACCCGATAAAAGGAAAAAGATTCAGCAGGAAGAGGCTTTATACATCACCGGTAAACAATTTCAATAAAAATCTGTAGAGACGCAATACCTTGCGTCTTATACAACACAGGTGATATTATTGAACCGATTTTTTCTTAGCCCTGCTCTTAATAGCCGCATAAATTGGTGGTACAATTGATACCAATATGATTACAATACCGATCAATGAAAAATGGGCCTTAAAAAATGGTACGTTACCCAGCATGTAGCCCGCAAACAGGAATAGAATTATCCACGCTACGCCGCCTATAATATTATATAGGCTATAACGTAAAAAAGGCATATGCCCAACACCTGCAACAAATGGGGCAATAGTTCTGATAATGGGCATAAACCGGCTAAATATTACAGCCTTACCACCATGTTTATCAAAAAAAGCCTTGGTTTGCAGGTAATACTCCAACTTCAATATTTTATTATTCTCTTTAAATACTTTTGGACCTAAATAGTTACCTAACAAAAAGTTTATGGTATTACCTGTAAATGCCGCTACTATTAAAATAAGCGCTAATAAGGTAATATCTAATCCTGTGCCCCCGGCAGCTATTAAGGCACCGGCAGCAAAAAGCAATGAATCACCAGGTAAAAAGGGGGTTATTACAAAACCTGTTTCAGCAAAAATAATAACAAATAATATCAGGTAAGTTAAACCATGATACTGGCTGATAATGAGCGACAGATTTTTATCAATATGTAATATAAAATCAATGAGGTGTTTAACTATTTCCAATGGCTTTGTGTTTTGCGCAAAAATATAAATTATTCCTAACTCCTGAATTAACAGCCTTGAGCCTTAAGATTTTTTTTGCTTACTGTTCAATTATTGAGATGATGTAGTGTTTCTGTTATTAAATATAGCTAAACCAAAAGCGGCAGTATCTATACGGCCTACTATGCCTCTGCAATATAAAGTATATATTTTACCATCCTGCACTGTTACTGCCGGCAGGTCTGATAATATAGTTGTTGATAAACCGGTAGGAGTTGCCTTAAAATCATAATTACCTGCCGGCATTTCTACATATTTTGAAACACTTTTATAAGGCTGGCTATTGAAAGCCGATGTGCCATTGGCTGTTATACTAAGTAAGGGTGAACCGGGCGAAGCATTAATAAATCTTATTTTCGCTCTTCCAGCTGTAGGTATGGCTGATGTATCTCTCGTTAAAATATAGCTGATGGAATTTGATGCCCGTAAACCTATAATAAACAGGGAATAGTTAACATTATTTTTTAAAATAGTATCTAACGAAATTATATTAGTATTTGAATTATTATTAGGAGTTGAAGAATAATTAGTTGTGAATGTCCTGATTTGCAAAGGAGTATCAATTGAGCTTAAGGCAAAATAACCCGATGAGTTAGGATAAGAAAAGGAAGT
The DNA here is from genome assembly GCA_028287805.1 of Mucilaginibacter sp. Lineage (GTDB taxonomy): Bacteria > Bacteroidota > Bacteroidia > Sphingobacteriales > Sphingobacteriaceae > Mucilaginibacter. The sequence continues at coordinate 84 of JAQBOY010000250.1, read as the reverse complement.
TGAATTTTTTTTAGCGTTATCAATATACAGATCAACAAGCTGCAGGTCAGGACTTAAATTCAAAACCTGTAAATCTATATTGGA
>JAQBOY010000248.1 GCA_028287805.1 Mucilaginibacter sp. | reverse complement strand
TGTCGTATCCTTCAGCCCCAGTTCAAGTGGCTTAACACCATACCATACCAGGTTAAATACGGACATAAAGGAAGCATTATATTTTTTAAAAAGGTTTATCAGGTTAGTAGACTCATCAGCAACACCTTCCATTCTTCCCTGCTGTGATACAAAGGAACGGTTGCCATTATAAACTGAAGTTTGAAGCGGTGTAGCGTAATAAGCCATTCCGGCTTCACCAACCCCCCACACTTTACCTTTAGAAGACAACGACCTGTAATTTTCATCGCTTCCGCCATAGTGGCCTATAATAACCGGTGAATTCAAATTTGCCTGTGATTCACCGTCGCCGGATATCCACTCCCTTGAAGGGTCAAGCTCTGCTGTAATCTTAATCCATTTGTTAATCTCTGCTACCTGCCGTTGCACTAAGGAATCAGGCGCATGAAATACATTAATGGCAACCGGCATATTTTCATTACAAACACTCCAACCAAATACACTGGGGTGGTTCCTGTCGCGCAGTATGAATCTTCTCAAATGAATTTCACTGTTTTTCCAGTATTCTTCTGAATTGATTTTAGGCCCGCCATCACTTGCCCACATACCGGTTTCATCCAATACGCATATACCCATTTCATCGGCCATATCCAGGTAAAACTGTGGATAGGGTTGTGCATGTAATCTAACGGCATTGGCATGGCTTTTTTTCAACAGGTCAAACCATGCCCAGGCATAGCGGCGGGTCATTTGTGGTATACCCATAAAGTGCCATGAATCGCCTTTTAATACAAGAGGTTGCCCGTTTAAATAAAATTTATTTTCCTTTATAGAGAATTGCCGCCATCCAAAACGAGTATATTGCTTATCTACAATATGCCCTCCCTCATTAGCAGACAATATTAATCCGTAAAGGCTTGGATTATCTGCAGACCATTTTTTTAGCTTGCCATTTACTTTTACTTTCAGTTGAATAGTAGTACTTGAATTTGGGGCTATTTTTATAATTTTTGCGGGTAGTGCCAATGCTTCCGGGCCTAATTTCCATTTTGGTTCAGGAGCAGCTATGGTGTTACTCTTATCGGCAAGGTTAACCCATGGATAAACAGTGCCTCCTATATTTATTTCCTGGGGTTTAGATGAGGTATTGGTTAGGGTAGCTTCTACATTAAGCTCATCAGTACTAAGCGAAGGATTAATAAAAGTATTTTGAATGTTCACCAGTGGTTTTACTATCAGGTTCACATCCTGCCACATGCCAATAACATGCTGTCCCCAAAATGAACCTCCAACATATATACGTCGCCCGTATTTGCCTGGCTGATTAAATAATTGCGCATCGGCCACCCAAACTAATAATTCGTTATCCTGGCCTTCTTTAATAAAATCGGTAATATCTACATCAAATGGTAAAAATACCTCTAAGTTTTCCCCCGCTTTATGTCTGTTAATATAAATCTGTGTATAACCTCCAACAGCATCAAAGTGTACGATAAGACGTTTGTTTTTCCATTCCTTATGGTAAGGGATTTTACGCATTAGCCAACCTGCCCTTATACTTTCCCATTTTTTTGGATAGCTTGGATAGGTTACAAAATCCCCTCCGCTGCCATCACCCGTCGCGAAATTATTTACATTCCATGGCGATGGCACTTTAACCGGTGTTGCTTCCCATTTGAAATTATCAGGAATAGCGGGATTTTGAATTTTTTCTTTAGCTAATGTTTCAGCATGCTCAATAGGGAAAAAGCTCCATGATCCATTCAGGCATATTCCATCACGGTATGGTTTCTCCTGTGGCTTTATAAAAGCATCCGTGGGTGCAAAAGCATGTACGAATCTTGATTGTTGAGCATATGTACGTAAAAATATTAATTGTAAAAGAAACGATACACCAGTAAAGATGTACTTAGGATTAAAATATTTTGCCATTTAGATTTTATTGGTTTCGCTGTCAAATAAAGCGATGTCGATTAATTAGGTATTAATAAAGCATTAATGAAAGGCGATAATCATATATATCTGAAACATAAAGCTATTAAAATTAAAACGAACCTCCCCCCCAAAAAAAATAATGATGGCATTTGCCATAATTATTAAAATAAGCCCTTATGGGGTTGATGAAACAAAAATAGTTTCGTTTATTTTCTTATATTCATCACTAAATTGGAATAAGAAATTGCAGCCTTAAGGGTAATGATGAACTGTTGATGTAAATATAGATAAGTACAATGGCATTCATCAACTACCGGTGATATACTAAGTTGTTATTTTAAATGTTGTTTTATTAGGTATTTACCGTTATTGTTTTAAGGTATACTACATTGTATTATGAATAATACAAAAATCACACAATCATTGAAAATGTTAATTATCCTATTAATTTTGAACCGGATAATTAACCTTAATTTTCCGATTTAATTATAAACTAAGATAAATTTTACCATATCCTGTTTTAGCAAGTGGCTTTGTAATGGATTAATAGTGGCTATAATGAGATTATTTTGTTATCCTTTTAAAACTATTATTTATTCTCTTTTTCTGTTCGTCATTATTAGTCAGGATAGTTATGGGCAATCGTATGGCCTTGGTTTTTCAAGTTACGGGGCCGTACAGGATAAAAGAACAGCTCTTGATCTAAGTCCCGGAAAAACAATGTGCTTTAAAGGTGATTTTCAAATTTCCTTTGAAATGTCTTTTTTACCTAATAATCCAACCTATTTTGGTTATGTCCTCAGGATCATAGAAAACGACCAGCGAAATATTGACCTGGTATATAATGCCCAGGTTGCCAAAAATCACTTTAACATGATAATTGGCGAAAAGCTTTCCAATATATCATTTGATATCGATTCAAATAAGCTATTTAATCAATGGAATAAATTGGTGATAAAATTTGACGTCGACCATAGCAGGATCATATTCTATTCCGGGCATAGTTCATTTATTCAAAATGGTGTTCATCTTAAAAGAAATGCATGTTATAAAATCCTTTTTGGTGTAAACAACTATGACAAGTTTCAAACTACTGATACACCTCCCATGAAAGTGAGAGATATCCGGCTTGCCGAAAACGGAAAACTTAAATATAACTGGCCATTAAATGAGAAAAACGGTAACATTGCCCATGAAGTTATTGAGCAGAATGATGGTGCCGTTGTAAATCCGCTTTGGATTACAGCTATGCATCATGATTGGCAGTTTGTAAAAAATATTACCGTAAACGGAACTGCAAGTATTGCCTTTAACGCACAAAAGGGAGTTTTATATATTGTAGGTAATGATTCTTTATACAGTTATTCAGTAGGTAACTTACAATGGCATAATGCACTTTACCAGGGAGGTAAATTAGTTCTCAATACCGGCAACCAATCCATTTATAATCCTTTCGACAAAAACTTATATAATTTTTATACTGATCAAAAAATATTGAGCAAGTATAATTTTAACACCCATGGCTGGGATAAAAAGTTTGCTTTTTCTCCTGAAACCAATTACTGGCATGTAAATAAGTTTTTTTCAAATGTCGACACGTCTTTATATGTGTTAGGCGGATACGGGCACCTGGTTTATAAAAACAATGTGCAGCAATTTCACTTAAACTCCCATAAGTGGCAATCAATAAATAGTAAGGGTGACTTTTTTATGCCCAGGTATCTTTCAGCGCTTGGCACCACAGTACAAGGAGATACGGCATATGTTTTAGGAGGTTATGGCAATAGTAGTGGCCAGCAAATTCTTAATCCTAAAAATATGTATGATATGATGCGTTTTACTGTTAAGGATAAACGCTTTAAGAAGCTTTTTGAATTAAAAGTGAAAGATGAAGATTTTGCTTTTGCTAATTCGCTGGTTATTGATGAAAAAGCAAAAATGTATTATGCATTAGTGTATCCGCAGCATAAATATAATTCATCTCTCCAATTGCTAACTGGTTCATTAACAAAGCCGTCATATACATTAATAGGAGGGACTATACCTTATGCGTTTCACGATACGCATTCATTTGCAGATCTGTATTATTGTCCTACGAGTAAAAAGTTTATTGCTGTTACACTGTTAAGGTCTCCAAATAATCAAACCAGTATAAATATTTATACCTTGTTATCACCTCCTTACGGTACAGTAAGTCACATTTCCATAATTGAAAGCAAGAGGTACTGGTATTATATTATAGGTACAGCACTCGCCCTGGCTGTTTTTGCAATACTACTATATAAAAAACGTAGAAAAAAACCTGTTAAGCAAAGCGAAGTATTGCCGGTTGAACAACCGGAACCTGTTAATACAGTTCAACAACCGGTTGAACTGCAGGATACTAATACAGAACATGCGGTATTCAATAATGGCCATTTTAAAAACAGCATATTACTATTTGGCGATTTACAGGTATTTGATGCGGAGGGAACCGAAATTACCAAATATTTCACGCCGTTAATTAAAGAGCTTTTTTTAATGATACTTCTTTATTCTATCAGGTGGGGCAGGGGGTTAAGTTCCGAAAAATTAAATGAGATATTATGGTATGATAAATCGGCTAAAAGCGCTCGTAATAATCGTTCTGTAAACATTGCCAAGCTAAAAAACCTGCTGGATAAGATGACCCATTGCCACCTTTCAAAAGAAACGGGTTATTGGAAAATTGATATTGATTATAATAATATTTATGTGGATTACTATACCTATTTAAATATAGTTAAAGATAAAAAAGAACTGGATGTAAAAAGGGTAAAAGATCTTTCTGCAATAACGCAAAGAGGGAACTTTCTGTCAAATATCGAATATGAATGGTTAGATACTTTTAAATCAGAAATATCAAATGAGGTAATTGACACCTACATGCACTTTGCACAATCCGATAAAATAGCCCATGATCCCGAATTGTTAATAGAACTGGCTAATTTTATTTTTTACTTTGACCCTGTTAATGAGGAGGCTATGGTAATGAAATGCAAGGCCTTATCCGGTTTAGGGAAACATTCATTGGCTAAACATGCTTTTGAAGCCTTTACAAAAGAGTATAAGATAATATACGGTGAGGAGTTTAAAAAGGCCTTTCATGCTATACTGGAATAGGTTGTGAGGTAGCGCTTACTTAATTATAGCTGCAACTTTCTGCAAAAACAATATTGACGGATAATTAATATTTTTATTAATGTTTTATTAATTATTCACCTTTTATTTGATACTTATAAACCAATTTAGATGACACCTCAACCCAAATTTACCGAGAAGAAATTCATTGTAACTTTCATTTTTGTGACCTCCTTATTTTTAATGTGGGGTTTATTGCACTCAATGAGTGACGTATTAAATAAACATTTTCAAACTGTATTGAATCTGTCAAAATCCAAATCCGGATTAATCCAGCTGTCCGTGTTCGGGGCATACTTCGTAATGAGTGTCCCTGCAGGTTACTTTTTAAAGAAGTTTGGTTATAAGCCCGGCGTACTATTGGGTTTGTTATTATTTGCCACAGGCGTATTTTTATTTGTACCGGCAGCTAATGCAGAATCCTTTAGTTTTTTCCGTATCGCGTTATTTATTATGGGATGCGGTATGGCTACACTGGAAACAGTAGCACATCCTTTTGCAGCAGCGTTGGGCGACCAGCGTACCAGCGATCAGCGGATCAATTTTTCGCAGTCATTTAACGCGGTAGGCACTATCATTGGCCCTGCCATTGGTTCTTATTTCCTGCTAAGGGCAACCAGTGAGCATTCAATGGACCTGTCATCAGTTAAATCATTGTATATAGGTATAGGCTGTGTTATTGTATTTATTGCCATCGTTTTTTTATTTTTAAAAGTTCCGACACTGACTGATCCCCACGGAGCAGTTGCTGATCCTGATGCAGTAAACGTAGATTTAGCACCTTCAAAAAAGTTATACCAGCATAGTCATTTTGTATGGGCCGTAGTAGCCCAGTTTTTTAATGTGGCCGCACAGGCAGGTACATGGGCTTTTTTCATTAATTACGGTCATGATGTAATGGGCTTCAGTAATCAAACTGCCGGTAATTATATGATCATATTTATGGCGATGATGGCAGCCGGCCGTTTCGTTGGAACCTATTTAATGCGGTTCATAGCTCCTAATAAATTACTGGCTATTTATGCATGTTGCAGCATTCTGATGTGTTTGATTGTGGCACAAGGGTTAGGCTGGCCTTCCTATATCGCTTTAATGATGATCAATTTCTTCTTCAGCATCTTGTTCCCTACAATTTTTAGTTTAGGGTTAAAGAACCTGGGGAGCCATACGCAGCAAGCTTCATCATTCATTTCTATGGGTGTTGTTGGCGGTGCATTTTTCCCGCTGATAATGGGTCAGGTAGCTAATCATGATGTAGCTAAGGCTTATTATTTACCTATCATTTGTTACGTCGTAATATTCCTGTTTGGTTATAAATTTTATAAGGTAAAAAAATAATGAATAATGCACCGCGATAATATTTGCGGTGCATTACTTTTACTTTAATGAGTTAAAGGTATTTAATAATTAAGCTGAGGATTATTCTTTTTGAAATACAGATTCATGTATAACAATTGGTAGTTAATTGAATTTGACCAATAGCCCCAGGAATGACTCCCCGGCCTGGCAATAAAATCATGCGGAATATTTCTTTCCAATAATTTCTCATGCAAACTTTGATTTACTTTGAAAAAGAAATCTTC
>JAQBOY010000221.1 GCA_028287805.1 Mucilaginibacter sp. | reverse complement strand
TCGGTTTCCGTATCCATGATGACCAGGTCCTCATGATAATCAAAAACAAAAACATAGTCACGCTCTTTCTCCTCGTGATCAAGGAGCATAGCAATCGAAACGTCTTTTTGAAAATCAAACCGGCTTGTGGCTGTAGATCCAGCCTTTTCCCGGGGCCTAATGCCGGTAAAGGTAGATTTTAGACTCATATCAGGTGGTTTAGGTAATATATTAATCGCTGAAAGTAATAATTATTTTTTCGCTTTCATAAAATATTATGCAAAGTAATTTCAAGGCTAAATGGGCGCACTATTTATGCCTTTCTAATTGACTTGTTTCGTTTGTTGTTGTGTTAAAGATTGCTTTCTGGTTCGTATTTCTTCAATTTAGTGAGAATTTGGCGCATTTTTTGGCGTACTTTTTACATTCAAATATCAGCCGAAGAATATAACTCCTGCCAAGAAATAAAGCGATTAGTAAACCTTTACAAATAGCCAAAATATGAAAAACTATATATTCCTTCTTGTTGCCAGTTGTTCACTCCTGGCGACTTCCTGTTCACGCGATCGGAAAGAAGATAAAGCGCAAGAGCCGGCGACTACCTCGTCCGTTGAGACGAATCCGCCTAATTCGAACTACAAACCTGCATTTACAGGTCAAACCCGGGCCAATGCTGTACGAACAAATACCAGCTACCGGGCTCGTATTGTTACCTCATCTTTGTCCAGTCCCTGGGGTATTGCCAGTCTTCCGGATGGACGTCTGTTAATTACAGAAAAAACAGGCAGTATGCGGATTGTTTCACCTTCTGGTCAGGTAAGCGCGCCAATAAGCGGCATTCCAGGTGTGAATCCGGGTGGTCAGGGTGGCCTGTTAGGTTTGTGCATTGATCCCGGCTTTACCAACAATCGTATGGTTTACTGGGCTTTTTCGGAAAGGCGTCCGGAGGGCAATCTCACAGCAGTAGCCAAAGGCAGGCTTTCAGACAATGAAACGACCATAGAAGGAGCAACCGTTATTTACCGTGCCACTCCGGCTTATGCAGGAATCAATCATTACGGAGGCCGGGTTATTTTTGACCGGGCAGGAAACCTTTTGCTCAGCACGGGGGAAAGGGCTGACTTGGCAACACGGCCGCTGGCTCAATCTATGGCGGCGGCTTTGGGAAAAATTATCCGGATCACTACGGATGGGCAACCGGCTCCCGGCAATCCATTCCTTGGACAGTCTGGTGTCCGGCCTGAACTTTATACCTTGGGTCATAGGAACCCACAGGGACTGGCGATCCACCCGGTAAGCGGCGATTTATGGCAAAGTGAACATGGCCCCAGGGGCGGCGATGAAATCAATCATATCCGGGCGGGCGCCAACTACGGCTGGCCCACTATTACCTACGGTATCGAATATGAGGGGTCACCTGTTGGCGAAGGTATTCAGCAAAGAGAAGGCCTTGAGCAACCTGTTTACTATTGGGATCCTGTAGTATCTCCCAGCGGAATGGCGTTTTACAAGGGTAATCGTATCCCTGAATGGGAAAACAACCTCTTTATCGGCGCGCTAAGCGGAATGCATATTGTTCGGCTGGTGATTGAAAGCAACCGGGTTGTGGGAGAGGAAAGGCTACTTGCCAGTGAAGGTCAGCGGTTCAGGGACATCACCCAGGGAACCGACAACGCTTTATACGCCATAACCGATCAGGGCAGGTTATACCGGATTGACAGGGATTAACTCAGCTGCTTAATGAGACAGGATTTACAACTTTATTATTGATCATGTTTGTGATCTTTTTTCCATTGTTTGTCTTCATGCTTCATTTGTTTCTCCTGCTCTTTGTACTGTTTCTTGTCGTCTTTTTCCATCTGTTTATTCCAGTGTTTGCTGTATTTTTCATCCTTGCTGTCCCTGATGATCACCTGGTCGGTACGTCCCCGGTAATTGGCGTATCTGGTTCTGTAGATATTATTTCTTAGCCATGGATCACGGTCATTGATAACCACTTTATACCCGCGATAGAGGTCATAATCCCGATACATTGCCGGCAGATAAGTGGTATGTACCCAGCTGTTATTTTGATAGTAGATGTATTGATGGGTTGGTACAGAATAATAGGTGTTTATATCCGGCATATAATAGTAGTTTGCATAATCATAACCAACAGGCCCCCAATCTGGCTGGCTACCGATATTTACATGGATACTAACCTGCGCATCAGCAAATTTCAGGGTAAAGCAGCTTAAAAACAGAGCGATGATAAATACTAACTTTTTCATAATGTGGCTTCTTAGTGTATGTAGTTAAGACAACTTTTATATGAAAAAGTTTATTTATTTGTTCATAACCAAAGTGAAGAATCGGTGCTGAACTATGAATTATTTACCACCTTTGCGCCTGTCACCATGGGCAAAATGCCCAGCTTCAAACTCCTATGAACGATATACAACCAATAGCGCGTCCTACATTTAAAGAAGCTCTAAAATTCTGGTTTAAGTTAGGCTGGATAAGTTTTGGCGGAACAGCGGGACATATCGCGCTTATGCATGATTTTTTCGTAGATAAAAAGAAATGGATGAGTAATGGCCGCTTTTTTCACGCACTAAGTCTTTGTATGCTCTTACCGGGACCGGAGGCGCAGCAATTAGCCATTTACATTGGTCAGCAATTGCATGGCAAAAAGGGCGGATTAGTAGCGGGTATCTTGTTTGTATTGCCCTCTATGTTTATTCTCCTGGCATTAAGTATCGTTTATGTGTCCTTTGGTAACCTGCCATGGATCTATGCCATGTTCAATGGTTTAAAGCCCGCTGTAATCGCTATTATCATCATCGCCTTATATAAAGTTGGTCAAAAATCCTTACAAGGCTGGTTACATTTCTTCATTGCCGGGTTGGCTTTTATCTGTATTTTCTTTTTTAATATTTCTTTGTTGCTCATCATCATCGGAACGATCCTGCTTGCCTTGATCATCCGCTATTTTAATCCGGCATTATTACATGGTGACACCAATATGCAGGATCAGGAATACACAGATAGCGCATATGAAATAAACAGCGGTTCAGATGGTGCGTTTGAGTTTAAACGTTTGATAAGGCAGCTATTCATTTTCCTGCTGTTTTGGCTGTTACCATTGGCTGCGTTTCTTATTTTCGCCCGTGACTTTACCTTTTGGCAACGGTTGATCCTCTTTTTTACGCAAACGGCTTTTTTTACCATAGGCGGCTCCTATACGGTGTTGCCTTATGTCGCTCAATTCGCGGTCAATAAATTAAACTGGCTGTCAAAAATGCAAATGGTGGATGGCTTTGCGCTGGCAGAAACTACGCCCGGGCCTTTAATTATTGTAGTAGGATTTGTAGGTTTTATGGCGGGATACAATTATTTTCATTCATCCCTTTTAATGGGTAGCATTGCGCTTGTCACCACCACGTTTTACACTTTTCTACCTTGCTTTTTGTTCATCTTTGCCGGTGCTCCTTTGATTGAGAAATCACACGGCAGCGAAGCGATCAATGGCATTTTAAAGTTAGTGACAGCAGCCGTAGTCGGTGTAATTCTGAATCTGACTGTTTTTTTAGGCAAAGATGTCATCTTTCCGGGCGGCATAACTATGGCTCACCTGAATCTTGTTTCATTGACATGGGTCATCCTATCGCTGCTATTGCTGGCTAAATTCAGGCTGAACGTGGTGTATTTAGTTTTGTTAAGCCTGGTAGTAGGGTTATTACGATATAGTATAGGTATTAAAAATTAACTAACATCTAAGCTCATTATATTCCATTTTAAATCCAAACTACACCTTCTTTTATGCCCATTACTGGTCGAGGTTAGCGTAGCGTAACTTCGACCAACAATGAGTTAAGCTTTCAGCTTACCGAGTGGACTTTGAGCGGGTAAGATAGCGGCCTTTATAATTCAAAGAAATAGCTGATATGCACAACGACGATAAACTTTATTTTCGACAATGCCACACCCATCAACCGGCACCTCCCTTTAAGGAAAACCGTTTCAAATTGAGTCTCCCTCCATTCTCATTACTAAAGCCGCTTTTACTTTTTGCTTTCTCCGCTTGAAGTAAAAAATCAAACCTATTATAATCATTAGTATCTGCAAGCCAGCCGCCACCATTGTGCTGATGTCCCTGGTCGTTTTACCGGCAAAATCCATATAATGATGCTTATGAAACAGAGCAAAACTGTAGCCTTCATACAGCTCAACGTCATTGGTATGCTTAGCCAGCACACCAGTTGAAGTTTCTACATATAACCGTTCTTTATGGTTAAAAGGGTAATTGATCTTCCATACCGGCAGGCGTTTATCGGTAAAGTTGTATTCGTCTGTAAATTTGGTGACCAATTGGGTAGAAACAATTTCATTTGGGTTATGGCTGCCTAATTGTGAGGCCAGGTCTTTGGCATAGACATTATCGCCATCCTTCAAAACTGAGTAATCATCAGCATTAACATAGGTAACTACGGCGGCGTCTGCAGCCATATCCTTCATCAGGTCTTTGTTTTTATGCCACTTTTTACCAGAAACAAGGTACACTTGCCAAAACCGTTTTCCATTCACCTGTACCAGGCCGATATTAGCTATTGGCTTGTTTACAATAGACTGCAGCTTATTTAAATCCAGATTAATATTGGAGGTCGCAAACCCATGCTGTACCGAAAGTATCTCTTTTTCTTTAACGTTTAATTTGGAGAACGCGTGGTAACAACCGCTGAAGGTGAACATTAGCGTAAACAGCGAGGCAACAATGGCGGTATAGCGGTGATTGCGCCTGGCTTTGACTAACGGGTTGCCTTTTACCTTTTTGCTTTTTGTAGAAAAAAATATATAAATACCCATCAGCGCGGTTAGAAAACCAAGCCCGGTGAAGAACATCTCCACAAATATGCGGCCTTTGCCCAAAAAGTCGATCCAGCCCCAGGTATGTACCAGATCAAAAAAAGCGGTAAAGGCCGCCCGGTTTTTATCTACGGCTATTGCGAAACGGTCTTGCCCGGTTTCTACATAAAGCCGGATGTTGTCGGCTCTTTTGAAAGCCACCTTATAAACCGGCAATAAACAGTAAATGCTCTTGTATTCTTCATCAAACTTGGTAATGAGCGAAGCTCCCTCAATAGGCGCTCCGGTTTTGTTGTTCAGCACGGTGCTGGCTGCCTCCCCGCAGCAATCCAACCCGTCACTCATCTGCATTCCGGCAGGCATCTCCATTCCCGGCATTTTCTTTCCTTTTTTGGCAGGCCCTTCCAAAAACAGACGGGCCAGGTACTGCGCATAGAGCCAGTCCCCTTTGGTCAGTATATTGCCGTTTTTAGCACTGATGTATTGCAGCTCATATCTACGGCTGGTTTTCACCTGGTAGAACCAGTTGGTATCAATGTGCACCAGCCGGACGCTGTAAATGCTGTCAATTTTATTTTGTTTTAATACTTGTTGTAAGGGCAATTTAACTTGATTGCTATCAGGCATCACGACCGGGATACTTTGCATTTTCACCGCAGGGCGAAGATTCGTCATGATGGGGTGCATGAATCCGCTGGTTGCCCATAGCAGGACTGGTATCGCTATGATCAGCGAGCAGGTGCGATGCCATTTATAGATATTTTTTCGAAGCATGTTTTTATTTTTCTTTATTATTTTCCAAACCGGTAAGAAACACCAAGGGTGAACGCCCTTGGGTCGCCGAGGTTATAGCTGTAAGATGCCGCGCCGTTTGTTGTTGCAGAAGCAGTGGCTAATGTGGCATAATAGGTATTGAAAACATTCAGCGCGTTTAGCCATACCTCAACATGCGCCAACTGGTAGCCGAGGCGTACATTGGTTACTTTAAAGCCACCATAGGTATATTGATCCAGGTTATCCATGTAATATTTACCTACCTGTTGCTCCTCCACGCCAATCCTTAATCCTTTAAGGTAGTGTGGTTTGTAAACTATTTCGGCGTTGCCGGAAAAGTTAGGCGCTGACGCCATTTCCCTGCCATTGTAGTTCACTCCGCTGGCGATGTAATTGACAAAGGTGTGTTTGGCATTGGTAGCACTCAAACGGAAATACAAATCGTCAACCGGCCGGTAGCTGATGCCATATTCCAGCCCGATATGCCGGGTCGCTCCCGCATTTTGAGGCTGTGAAATATTGTCGGCCATTTTGACGGAGATGATCTCATTGGTGCCGTTCATCAGATAAGCACTATAGTCGATATACAATTTATTGTCCAGCAGGGAGAGCCATCCGCCTACTTCAAAATTGCGAAAAGTTTGTGGCAGCAGGTAGGCACTGTTGGTGGTCTTGCCGAACACCTGGGTAATTTGTGGCGGTACATAGCCTTCACTGTAGGTGCCGTAAAAACCTATCCCCTTATAGTTATAGGTAAAGCCTATTTTAGGAGCAACCTTGCCATAATTAGTAATAGTGGAAGGGCCACCCGTAACACTTGAACCCGGCAGGGAATTTACAAAAGCATATTGAAATGCGTCATAACGTACTGCGGCTGATATGCGCAAACCTGGTGCAATAGTAAAATCATAATCGATATAAGAACCAAAGTTGCTAACCACGGTATTATAATTAGCCATCACCAGATCTGGGTTGGCCTTGGTGTAGCTGACATAATTAACCACGCCGTTCTGGTTCTGCTTTTTGATCCAGATAAAGTCCTGGAAGTAAGATTGCGGATCCAGTTCCGCACTCGCTCCAATAATCAGTTTACTTTGCAGGAATTTGAATTTTTGGACGTGCTGGAAGTACAAACCGTAAGATTTAAAGGAATTGTTATTGGTGTTTCCTGTCGCCGTGTCTGGTGAAACCGGGTTGCTGCTTTTTCCACCGATGCGGTAATTGGCGATGGAATAGGAAGGGTTTTGAATAACAGAATTGTTCCGGTACATAAAAGTGGCACTGGTCATGCTGCTATCGGTCCAGCTATGGCTGATGGTTGACCGTGCTCTTAAAGCTGTTACCTTCCGGTAGGTAAAAAAGGCTTGTGCGGCATAATTTTTACGGGCAAAATGAGCGCTGTCCAAACTACCGTACATATCACTGAAATAATTGATATAAGATACACTATTGGTCCATAGCGTGTTTTTATCAATTTTATAATCCAGCCTGCCCGTAACCGCGGTTTTATGATAATCGCTGTATTGTATCGGTCCGTTGGTTTGATTGGCATAATAACCGCTGACGATGAAACCAAGTTTGCCAGACGTGGCACCAATCTGCCCGTCCAAGCGTTTATAACCCTGGTTATTTAGCTGGGTGCTCAAATAACCGGAAGTATAGGCCGGGGGTGCCTGGGTGATCAGGTTGACCACACCACCGATAGCCTCTGCGCCATATAAGGCAGAAGAGGGGCCTTTGATCACTTCAATGCTTTTTACCGCAGCCATATTCATTTCAAGTAAGGCGTTGTGGTTAAATACGGCTGAGGTACGGATCGGGATACCATCTTCGAGGTATAAAAACAGGTTATTGGTGTTCATGGGCTGGCGGATACTCATTTCGTGCTGCTCATTCCCGAGGTTGACCATGTTGACACCGCTTACTTTATTTAACAGCATATCCAAACGCTGAGCTTTAGTATCTTCAATGGTCTGTTTGGAAATCGTAGAAATAGCAATAGGCGCTTCGCTTCTTTTTTCTGCTGTACGGTTAGCACTGACCACGACCTGGTGAAGTTGGCTCGTAGAAGGCTGTAACGCGATAGCTAATGTTCCGTTCCTGGCTTCAACCGATCTGGTTTGATAGCCTACGGAAGTTATTTTAATTATTTTGGCGGCGGTGGCTATTTTGAAACTGCCGTCAGTATTCGAAATAGCAGCGGTGCCGGTTGTATCCGTAATGGTCGCGGCGGTTATCGGTTCTTTTGTGACCGCATCAAATACTTTACCATGCAGGGCCGGAATATGCTGAGCAAAAACGTTGCTGGCAATAAATAAGGTATAAATAAAGAATATAGATTTTTTCATAAGATCATATAATGGCATACCACCTGGGATGAACTAATGCAATAGATTTATTTGATGTAATAAAAAAATGAATGGGTAAATAATACCGGCGTGATCGCTGATTAGCGGGAATTAAGGATAAAAAGGGACAGAGACACGCAGTTAGGCGGCCAGTTTTGGTGGTCTGAAGATGGTTTCAATATAGCGGTTGCTATATTGAAAATTATAGCGGGGAAAGGAATTGCCATTATTTTCTAAAATAACCGGCGCAATGAAAGCAACAGTAAAGGGCTCCTTGAAAATCGAAATTTCTAACCTGCTCAGATTATCTTTGGTTTCCTGCTTCTTTTCATTTTCCTCTGCCTGTTTTATCTTTTTCATGAAATAGCATTTGCCGTTACAGTGCAGCCAGGGACGCGCTTTATTAACGCAAAGATTTTCCGCGATGTACTTTTGGTTTAGCTCAAAACCCGCGCAGGCAAAGAAGCGTGAACAGTTGGTGCTGATCAATGCAATTAACAAAACGATGGCGGTTAACCGTTTGAGCATTTGAGTGCAAAGGTAAAAAGAAAAAGGACGGATGAATTTATTTTATGAACAAAAATCTCTGACTTTGATCTGCCTGAAAGGATAGCCTGTACGCTCAACAAGCGGCGGAGCCTGCTCACGCACTTTATGCCTTTCTAATCAAATAAAAGAATTCTTTTTATCCTTGTATATCGGCTCTGAAATTACCAGAATTGCAGGACACCCTCACAACCTCGTGCCCTTTTCTTCCAGCGATTTGGAAATTTCTTTACCCATGGTGCGGGCACTAAGCGCGTTTTTCTATATAAACAACTACTATTTTACTACCTTTATCGCTTGTCACTAAAACTTAGTTAGCTATCATCTTTTTGACTATTGATAGCATGGAAGATACTACTAACCGTTATTCTGCAGGCCTTACTGCAATGAATAAGTCTGTTAAAATGGTAAGACTTTTGTAGTTATTATTTTTGATGGAAAGGACTAAAAAGGGTTTCAGAATCTTAATCCGGTGACATTTCATAAAAATTTCGGACACAATAAAATGGAAAAAGAAATAAAGAACGAAGATTTAAAAATTGAATTACGGACGCTTACAAAAGACGATTATCTGGGACTGAAAGCATCGATGATGGAAGCTTATTCAGAATGGGTAGGGGCATCTTTTTGGGGTGAGGAACATATTAGTAAACTGATTGAAATATTTCCGGAAGGGCAGATATGTATACTGGTAAACGGCGAAATAGCAGGATGCGCCCTATCGCTCATTGTCAATTATGAGCAATTTGGCGACAATCACACGTACGCCCAAATTACGGGGAATTATTCGTTTTCTACTCATAATTCCAAAGGAAACGTGCTGTATGGTATAGACTTTTTTGTACACCCGGATTACCGCGGAATGAGAATAGGAAGACGCCTGTACGACGCCAGAAAAGAAATATGTGAAAGACATAACCTGCGAGCGATAATAGCAGGCGGCCGCATTCCAAATTACAAGGATTATGCAGACAAACTTTCACCCAAAGAATACCTTGACAAGGTTAAAGGAAAAGAAATACATGACCCAACCTTATCATTTCAGTTAGCTAATGATTTCCACGTAAAAAAGATCTTAAAAGGATATCTGCCGGGCGATACCCAATCGCTTGAATATGCATCTTTATTAGAATGGAATAATATCTATTATAATGAGGAGGCAGCGCATATTAATTCTAAAAAGGCCATTATCAGACTGGGGTTAGTACAATGGCAAATGAGGCCGTTCCCTGATCTGGATTCGTTATGCGAGCAAATAGAGTTTTTTGTTGATGTGGTGAGCGATTATCAAAGTGATTTCATCTTATTTCCCGAATTATTTAATGCGCCATTGATGACTGCCCATAATCATTTAAGCGGAGCAGATGCCATGCGGGAAATAGCTAAGTGCACCATTCCGTTGAGGGATAAGTTTATGGAGTATGCCGTTAGCTATAACATTAATATCATCACCGGAAGTATGCCTTACCTTGACAATGGGGTCCTGCAAAATGTAGGTTATCTTTGCCGAAGGGATGGTTCTTATGAGATGTATCGGAAGATCCACCTGACGCCGGCTGAAAAAAGCGCATGGGGTATGGTTGGCGGTGACGTGATATCAACATACGATACGGATTGCGGAAAGATTGGGATCTTAATATGCTATGATGTTGAATTTCCGGAACTACCGCGACTATTAGCTGAACAAGGAATGCAAATTCTTTTTGTACCGTTTATGACGGATACGCAAAACGGATATACCCGCGT
>JAQBOY010000031.1 GCA_028287805.1 Mucilaginibacter sp. | reverse complement strand
AATATTCCGCTCTCGCTGGAGCAGCAGGTAGTGATTATTGGCATTTTAATGATCACCTCAAAAGGCGCGGCGGGAGTTACCGGTAGCGGCTTTATTGTACTGACATCCACACTTGCCGCTATAAAAGTTATCCCTGTTGAGGGTGTTGCCATACTGTTGGGTGTTGACCGGTTTATGTCAGAAGCCAGGGCTATTACCAATGTGATTGGCAATGGTATTGCCACTATTGTTATTGCTAAGAGCGAAAAGGAATTTCATCCGGTACCTGCGGAGATGGAGATGGAGGCGATCTAAAACAAATAAGCGTATTAATGCATTTATATTAAATGAGTGCAAAAATATTTTATGCTTATATCATACTTGGCGCATTATTTGTTTTGCTAACCATTTACAACTTTATCAGGGGCAATGTTAGCGGATACACTATTGCTTTTGACCTGGCTATTGCATTGTTTCTTTTTTACAGAGGATACAGGGTATATAAAACCAAAAAAGACCAGGAGTTAATGTGATTTGTAACTGCTTTTATTTTAACTGCTTATGTTAATTTTAATAAAGTTGTTAACATAATGATAATATTGAATTGATATTGTGATAACATATATTTGGAGCAATAACTAAACCATGAAAAAAAAGAATTTAAAGTCTGAAATTAAATTGGTAAAAAAGCAAATTGAAAGCAGCTTGGTAACCCAATTAAAAACCGTAACCGAAAAATTAGGCGAAGGAACAAAGAAGCTGAGCAAAAAAATAGAAAAAGGGTCTAAAAAACTGGCTAAAAAAATTGCTAAAGAAGTAAAGCTTACTCAACCAACTATAGCTACGGGTACTAAGCCACCTGTAAAAGCTGAAACTTTAGCTGCAACCAATGTTGTTCCTAATAAAAAAGTTGTGACCAAGTCCTTAGCGCCTGCTAATCAAACTAAATTGGTAAAAGCACCAGCAAAGCCAGTTGTACAACCAGAAGAGGTTAAGAAATAATATTACTATTCCTTAATAAGGTAATTCAATAGCATACTTGCGAAGTTTTAAAAACTTCGTAAGTATTATAAGTTATCTAATTCTTTATTTCTGCATTACCATTACCCCATTCATTAATAAGGTACTGCCACTATCAGCTACAATATTATATACTTTTTGTACACACATCCATGCTCGCTTTTTTGTAGTAAGGCCAATTTATTAGCCTTACTATAAGTCAATTATTTTTTTGCAATCGATTGCTTAAATAATTTTCTTATCTCTATATTTATAGCTCCTGATTATAAAACCGACTTTAACGAATATGAATTCCATTTTTAAAAAACCTTTTGGGGTAATAAACCTTTTTTTATTTTTTTTAAGTTTTTCTGCTTATGCCGATATTAAATTACCACAGTTGGTAAGTAACAGCATGGTGTTGCAGCGCGATACCAAATTAAAAATATGGGGATGGGCATCGCCGGGGGAAAGAGTTAGTATAGCATTTAATGGAAAAAAATCAAATACAGTTACCAGTCCTGACGGAAAATGGCTGATCATATTACCTGCCATGAAAGCAGGCGGCCCTTTTACCATGACCATAAAAGGGAATAATCAAATTATACTTAATGATATTTTAATTGGTGATGTTTGGTTCTGTTCGGGCCAGTCAAACATGGTAATACCTATGGAACGGGTAAAGGAAAAATACCCCGATGAAATTGCCAATGCCAATTATCCACAAATCCGCAACTTTTTTGTTCCAACACTCGCCGATGTAACTAAGGTGCATGATGACCTGCCACCCGGTAAGTGGACGGTTGCAAGTCCGACGGGTGTGCTTGGGTTTGGAGCAGCAAGCTATTTTTTTGCAAAGGATATTTACTTAAAATATCATATTCCTATTGGTATTATTAACTCAAGTGTTGGCGGAACACCCATTGAGGCCTGGATAAGTGCTGAAGGTTATAAAGGAATGCCAAAATATGAAGAAATGATTAAGAATTTCAGAGATACAGCTTATATGAACAATCTGACGCGCAGAATGCCTGCCGGAAGAAATGCGCAGCGAATCGCTCCCGACCCTGATAAAGGCTTAAGCGGGCCTAAACCCTGGTATGATCCTACGTTTATTCCCGAAGGGTGGCATAAATTCTGGATGCCTGGTTATTGGGCCGACCAGGGTGTAAAAGATCTGAATGGAACGGTATGGTTCAGGAAAGAAGTAGATGTACCGGCATCCATGACCGGCGTGCCTGCAAAGCTTTTTGTTGGACGAATTGTAGACGCCGATCAAACTTATGTTAACGGCGTATTGGTAGGCAATATTACCTATCAATACCCGCCAAGAAGGTATGACGTGCCGGCTGGGTTATTAAAGTCCGGTAAAAATATTATTGTAGTTAAGGTAGTTAATACGGCCGGCAAAGGCGGTTTTGTGCCCGACAAGAATTATTCATTAAATGCTAACGGCCAACGGATAGATCTGAGAGGAGAGTGGCTGTATAAAGTGGGGCAGGTACTTCCCCGGAATGCCGGTTTTGGCGGCGGTGCTGGTGGAAGGCCTTTTAGCGCGCAGGATTCTCCAACAGGTTTATATAACACGATGGTGGCCCCTGCCATTAATTATGCAATAAAGGGGTTGATGTGGTACCAGGGAGAGGCCAATAGCGGCAGGCCTAAAGAATATGCGCAGTTATTGCCAGCGTTGATAGCAGATTGGAGAAATAAATGGGGAGAAGGTGATATACCTTTCTTATATGCACAGTTGCCTAATTACATGGAAGTAAATTATTCACCATCTGAAAGCGACTGGGCAGAGTTGAGAAAAAGCCAGTTAAAAACATTATCTGTTCCAAACACAGCCATGGCGGTAACTATTGACGCTGGCGAATGGAATGATATTCACCCGCTGGATAAAAAAGATGTAGGCGACCGTTTAGCGCTTGCAGGGGAACACCTGGCGTATGGTAATAAAACAGTTGTTTATTCGGGCCCTATTTATCAATCCTATAAAATTAATGGCAATAAAATCATATTAAGTTTTAGTAATACAGGCAGCGGACTTATGGTTAAGGGCGGTGGTGATTTGTATTATTTTTCAATAGCCGGAGCCGATAAAAAATATGTTTGGGCCAAAGCTACAATAGAAGGTGATAAGGTAATAGTTTGGAACGATGCTATAGCTAACCCCATGTATGTAAGATATGCCTGGGCTGATAATCCTGAAGGGGCTAATCTTTATAATAAAGAAGGCTTACCTGCATCTCCTTTTGAAACTGATGGGAGACAATAGAACAATTAACCCTAATAGAAATGAAAAAAGTTTTGGCTTTACTATTAATGATATCAGTACGTGTTGCAGCACAGAACGTATCACCTGCAGGGTCGTCAAATTATCCTCCTCCTGTAACTTTCACTGCTGAGCAGGACCATCAGCATATGATGGATCAATTAGGAATTAAAGCGTTGCGGCCCGGGCCAAGCGGCGATGAAAAAGCCCCTAATCATGCTAATTATGATGAGGCATTAGCCAATCCATATCCCAATTTGCCGGATGTGTTAACACTAAAAAACGGAAAGAAAGTAACCAGCGCGGCTATGTGGTGGGAAAAGCGGCGTCCTGAGATTGTAGAAGACATGGATCGCGAAGTATACGGGCGTGTGCCTAAAAATGTACCGGGTGTAACATGGACAGTTAAAGTAACAGATAAAGAAATGGTTAACCGCATACCGGTTATAGCCAAACATATCATAGGGCATGTAGATAATTCATCCTATCCGCTAATTGATGTTAATATTGATATGGTATTGGTTGTACCTGCCAACGCAAAAGGCCCGGTTCCGGTTTTAATGATGTTTGGTCCCGGACGCCTGCCTGCTCCTGCGCAGCCTAACCCTGCCGAATTGGAAACTATTAACGCGGCGATAAGAAAGTTGCTGGCTGATAGCGATCCTGCTGTAAAAGCAATTTTGGAGCACTATCCTGCTTATCAACCCATAGCTGCGGCGCCGGGTTCCGGTGGCTTTGCATTTGGTCCACCACCACCCCCTCGTGCCGCAACACCTGACGTGCCGGGTGTACCGGGGGTTAATAATGATGCGCCATCAACAGAACAATTGATTGCTGACGGATGGGGATATGCCACTGTTAACCCTTCAAGTATACAGGCAGACAATGGCGCAGGCATAACACGGGGAATTATAGGCCTGGTTAATAAAGGCCAGCCACGCAAGCCCGATGACTGGGGCGCTTTAAGGGCCTGGGCATGGGGAGCAGCACGCGCTTTAGACTATTTAGAAGCTCATGAACCTGAGTTAGATGCCAAACATGTAGGTATTGAAGGCGTTTCACGTTACGGTAAAGCGGCTTTAGTTACTTTGGCTTATGAGCAACGTTTTGCAATGGCTTTGGTAGGCTCTTCTGGTGAAGGCGGGGCTAAGCTTAATCGCCGTAACTGGGGTGAGGCTGTAGAAAGTTTAACAGGCGGCGAATATTACTGGATGGCCGGAAATTTTATGAAATATGGCGCTTCTGAAGCAAAATTTGGCAAGAAAACTGCCGGTGATCTTCCTGTAGATTCGCACGAGCTGATAGCCATGTGCGCACCGCGTCTTACTTTTATCAGTTATGGAATACCTGAAAAAGGTGATGCAAAATGGTTGGACCAACAAGGAAGTTATATGGCTGCTGTTGCCGCCGGGCCTGTGTTTAAATTATTAGGTGTAAAAGATCTGGGTGTATCAAATGACTATCGTACTGAAAAAATGCCGCCTGTTAATACGCCTTTGTTAGACGGGCAACTGGCATGGCGCCAGCATGACCAGGGGCACCAGGACCAGGCAAATATGAAATGGTTTTTGAGATGGGCAGATAAAAACATTGGGCATACAACGCCAGCGCTGCAAGCAGGCAGGGGGCAATGAGCAAATCAATTAATCATTATAAACCAAACGCTACGGTATTTATACCGGTAGCGTTATAATATCGTAAGTACAAATGAGGATTTTTTTTACATTTTTATTTATAGTTACCATGGTGACTGTAAAGGCACAAAACGCGCAGGTATGGAAAAATAAACAATGCACTGTTGTTTTAACCTATGATGACGCTATAGACGTTGACCTGGATCATGCTATCCCGGTGTTAGATTCTTTGAAACTGAAGGGCACTTTTTATCTTATCGGATCATCTCAATCATTAAGCAGCCGGATGGATGAATGGCGTAAGGTAGCTAAGGAAGGCCATGAATTAGGCAATCATGCCATGTTTCATCCTTGTGACGGCAGCAAACCGGGCCGGGGTTTTGTAACGCCCGAAAATGACCTGAGCAAATATACGATGGCGAGGGAAGCGAACGAGATCAAAATGAACAACTTACTGCTTAAAGCAATTGACGGAAAAGATAAAAGAACATTCGCTTACCCATGCGGAGACCTTAAAATAGGCAACGAACTTATTTATCCGCATATTGAAAAAGATTTTGTAGCCGCAAGAGGGGTTGGAGCAGGTATGCAGACCATAGATAAAGTAAACCTGAGTAATATAGATTGCTATATGATTAATGGGCAATCTGCTGATTATATGATCAACCTGGTTAAACAAGCTATGCAAACACATACGTTGTTAGTTTTCCTTTTTCATGGTGTTGGCGGGGGGCATAATCTTAATGTGGGTTTAGGCGAACACAGTAAACTGCTTCATTTTCTTAAAGATAATGAAAAGAATATATGGATAGCGCCAATGGTTGATGTGGCTGAGCATATTAAAACTTATCAGGATAGTAATAAATCAAAATAAATTATAGTAGCTTCAATTGCTGCCATCAATTAGATTAAATAATTTATATTGCATTATAAACCAATTTAAATCTAATCATTATGATTCCAACAACTCCTGTATCAGTAAAGGATGGCATTGCTAATCCTGCACCTTTGGGTCTTTGCGCATTTGGCATGACCACTGTATTATTAAATATTCACAATGCCGGTTTTTTCGAAATGAACTCCATGATATTAGCTATGGGGATATTTTACGGTGGCCTTGCACAGGTAATAGCAGGTATTATTGAGGCCGGCAAAAATAATACGTTCGGGTTAACGGCATTTACATCTTACGGGTTTTTCTGGCTATCCTTAGTCGGCTTAATTGTGATGCCCAAATTAGGCTGGATGACAGCCCCGGCAGATAGCGCTATGGTAGCTTACCTGCTTATGTGGGGAATATTTACTTTTCTACTATTTTTTGGCACTTTAAAGTTAAACCGGGCCCTGCAATTTGTTTTTGCTTCATTAACCCTGCTATTTATTTTATTAGCGGTAGGCGATTCAACAGGAAATACTACCATTAAGCATTTAGCCGGCTACGAAGGAATTATTTGCGGCGCTTCGGCAATTTATACAGGTGTAGCCAATTTGTTGAATGAAGTTTATGGAAAAACTGTACTACCTATTGGTGTGGCAGCATAAATAAACCCATGTTATATATGAGGGCAGCGCGGCAATCGCGTCATTTTAAAGTAGTGAATATTGTCTGTCACCTGCTTTGTATAATTACGATTGCCTCGCTGCTCTCAATAATGTAAAAAATTGCCGTTCGTGACTTAACCCAGGGTTCTTCCGGTATTAATCACGTTAACCTTATCAAACTTAGTAGTTGAACAGCCGTGTGATACGGCGCTAATCTGTTGAGGCTGGCCTTTGCCATCAGAAAATGATCCTCCAAAACGGAAATCACTTTCATCACAAATAGCCGAGCAGGAGTTCCAGAATTCCTGGGTATTTGCCTGGTAGGCTGCTCCTTTAACCATACCTGCAATTTTGCCATTCCGTATTTCATAACAAAGCTGGCTGCTAAACTGAAAGTTATAGCGTTGCTGATCAATAGAGTAGGAGTTACGGCCAAACATGTATAAACCTTTCTCCGTGTTCTTAATCAGGTCAGCAGGTTTAAGCGGTGTCTTTCCCGGCAGCAAATTTACATTTGGCATCCGTTGAAACTGTACTGAATCCCAGCTATCCGCATAGCAGCAGCCCTGCGAAGCATTTAAACCAAGGATATGTGCCTGGTCTCGGATGGTTTGATAATTAACTAAAATACCATCCTTTATCAGGTCCCACTTGCCACATTTTACGCCCTCATCATCATAACCCACAGTGCCTAATGCGCCGGGTATTATTTTATTTCCTTCAAAGTTTACGATCTTGCTGCCAAAATTAAATTTTTTCGATCTCCATTTATCCAGCGTTAAAAAGCTGGTGCCTGCAAAGTTGGCCTCATAGCCCAGTACGCGGTCAAGTTCTGTAGGGTGCCCTACAGACTCATGTATGGTAAGGAAAAGTTGGCTTGGATCGATTATAATATCCCATTTGCCCGGTTCAACCGGCTTAGCTTTTATTTTTTCATCCAATTGAGCCACGCCTAAAACCACATCCTCCATCATATCATACCTCTTTTTATAGAGCGGGAACAGGTCTCCTTTTATTTTATCGTTATCATCAGGCATCATATATTCATAACCCAAACCCATAGGTGCGCTTAATGCATTACGTGTTTCAAAAATCCCTGCAGCACGATCTGTTTTAGTGATAGTGAAATTGGGGTAGATGCGATGAATATCCTGATCGATGTAGGAACCATCGGTTGACGCAAAGTATTTTTGCTCATTGATGAGGAATATGGAACTGTTGATAAAGCTTGCTCCTGCTTTAGTAGCAGCAGCGTTTACGCTCAGCAGCAAGTCAACTTTTTCCTTAACCGGTACTTCAAAACCGTTTTTTTCAATAGGGGTTTTCCAGCTTACTTCACCGTACCCTTTTTGCGGGGCTAACTGAACAGGCTCTTTCATTAAGCGGGCGTTACCTTTGGCTATCCTTACGGCCAGTTCGGTAGCCTGCGCAATGCTGTCATTATCCAGGCTATTGGTAGCAGCAAAACCCCAGCAACCGTTAGCAATTACCCTTATACCCATACCGTATGATTCGATATTGGCTATGTTTTGCACACGTTGTTCGCGGGTAAGTATAGATTGATTTAAATGACGGCTTATACGTACATCCGCATAAGTTGCTCCTTTTGCACGAGCGGCATTTAAAGCAACATCAGCCATCCGCTTTTTTAAGGCAACATCAACCGGCTGTAAAGCATCTTCGGCGTTGATGGATTTACCAAAAACAGGGACGTTATTCAGCATGGCTGCACCAACACCCATACCGGTTAAATACAAAAAATCTTTTCTTCTCAAAGCACTAAATATTATTTGGTGAACTGTTAGTCTTAAAACAAAAATCCCCCACTAAAGGGGGATTGAAATGTTATACTGCATCTGATAATGAAGAGAACGTAAAGTCACGTATTTTCATTGGTGGGATCAGGTAGCTGCGATAGCTTTCTACACTGACAGCTCTTTCCGGTTTGCCTAAAGCCTCAACGTTATTCAGCATAATTACAGGGCTTTCATTAAACCTGAAGTTTTTGATCGGGAATTTGATCTTACCATTCTCAATATAAAAAGTACCATCGCGGGTAAGCCCGGTTAATAGTAACGATTGAGGGTCAACACTACGGATGTACCATAGGCGGGATACTAAAATACCGCGTTCGGTGTTTTTGATCATCTCTTCAATGCTGGAGTCGCCGCCGTCCATAATAATATTGCTTGGTCCGGGTACCGGTTTTACACCTTTCTTTTCGGCCCAATAGCGCGAGTAGCTTAAGTTTTTAACTACCCCGTTTTGTATCCAGTAAGTTTTTTCGAGTGGTAAACCATCCCTGTCCCAGGTACCACCGGGTAATTCCGGGTTAAACGGATCAGAATATATATTTACTTTATCATCTACCAGCTTTTCACCTAAGCGGGTACCACCGCCTTTTTTACTTAAAAAGCTGCGGCCTTCTTCGGCAGTACGTGCATCAAAACGGAACATACTTTCCATCATATAAGCGGCTGCAGTTGGCTCTAATATTACGGTATATTTGCCCGGTTCAATAGCTTTTGCGCCAGCAGAGTTGTTAGCTTTAGTTGCCGCTATTTTAGTAGCTGCATAAGTATCCAGTTTTTTTACATCTGTAAAACCTTTGGCAGCATAGCCTGATCCGGTTCCATCGTGGTTACGGGTAGTTACGGTAAATATCACGTCGGTTGATCTGTTATAAGCAAACAGGCCTTTTGAATTCATCATGGCGTTAAAGCCGGTAGTGTTTTCCAGGAATCCTGCTGCTATAAGGTTAGCTTTTGTGGTTACATCCAAACTTTTAGCCATAAGTTCCGCGCGGCTTTCGGGAGTCATAGCCGCGGTATCGGCATTATATTCAATTGAGTCGGCAAAAGGCGTTGCAGGAGATCCTAAAGGGACTACATGCTCGCGATTTTCAGGAGCCAGTTGTGCCAGCTCTTCTGAACGGCGTACCACTTTTTCCAATGATGCATCATCAAACTCGTTGATGGTGGCAGTACCTGTTTTTTTACCAAAAGTTGAATTTACAGATAAGTTAAGTGTACTGATATCGCCTGCTGTTGACACCTGGTTAAGGGCTGTGCGGATGTTGCCGCCTTCGCGGCCATTTAAACCAACTTCACATTCGTCGGCTTTTGAGTAATTAAGCACCTTCTTTAATAAAGCTTGTGCTTCTTCTTTGGTAAGTATTGACATGTGCTAATTATCCGATTCTTCTTTTTGTGTTAATAACATTTACTCCGCTAAATTTGGTTGTTGATGAACCATGTGATACCGCGTTAGACTGGCTTGGCTGTCCTTTACCATCGTTAAAGGCACCTCCTAAACGATAATCGCGTTCATCACAAACGGCAGTGCATGAGTTCCAGAACTCCTGTGTATTGGCCTGGTAAGCCACATCATCCAGCATACCAACAATTTTTCCATTTTTTATTTCATAGAACAATTGTCCGCCAAACTGGAAGTTATAGCGTTGCTGATCAATACTGAACGAGCCGTTGCCCACTATATAAATACCTTTTTCAACGCCTTTAATCATATCATCAACACTAAGCGGTGTTTTGCCCGGCTGCAATGATACGTTTGGCATACGCTGAAATTGCACGGCATCCCATGATTGTGCATAGCAGCATCCTTGAGAAGCACTTAAGCCGATCATTTTAGCCTGATCGCGAATGGCCTGGAAGTTTACCAGTACACCATCCTTTATAATATCCCATTTGCCGCATTTAACGCCTTCATCGTCATAACCAACTGCGCCAAGCGATCCCTGCTGCAATTTATCGCCAACAATGTTTACATTTTTGCTGCCGAAATGGAAGTTGCCTGATTTTAGTTTATCCAATGATAAAAAGCTTGTTCCGGCATAATTGGCTTCGTAACCAAGCACACGGTCAAGCTCGGTAGGGTGAGCTACAGATTCATGAATGGTTAACCAAAGATGCGATGGGTCAAGCACCAGGTCATATTTTCCTGGTTCAACAGATTTTGCACTTATTTTTTCTGTAACATTTTTGGCCGCGTTCTTCACATCTTCCAGCATATCATACCGGTTTTTATAGCGCGTTACTATGCCCTGCACTTTTTCAGATTCGGTTGCGTCAAGATATTCATAACCCATACCAACCGGCGAGCTTAATGCAGCACGAGAGCTAAATGAGCCGGTAGACGGGTCAGTTTTAGTAACGTCAAACGTTGGATATAGCCGGTGAATATCCTGGTCGATATAGGAGCCATCTGTAGAGGCAAAATATTTTTGCTCATTAATAGATTGTATCCTAGAGTTAACAAATGTAGCGCCACCTGCAGAAGCTGCAGCATTCACGGCTAACAAAAGCTCAATTTTTTCCTTGATCGGGACTTCAAAGGCATTTTTAATAATAGGCGTTTTCCATGAT
>JAQBOY010000197.1 GCA_028287805.1 Mucilaginibacter sp. | reverse complement strand
AATAACAGTTTCTTTTGGAATGATATTTTACTTTTTATCGTTTCATATCAATCCCAAACTTCAACTCATAATCTTTCAATTTTGCAGCAAACTGATTGCTTAATGCTGTTTGGTTAAAGGCTTTGGTTAAACCGGCTAACCCGTTAAGCAGGGACATGCCCAATTGTATATCCCGATTATTCAAATCTGTTTTGCCATCCTTAAACAAGGTATAATTATAGTATAGCAGGTTAGTTAAATAATCATCAAGCTGTTTAGCGGTCTTAGTGGCAAAGCTGTTCTCATTTAAACGATAGCCATATTCTATCATATAATATTTACGGACGGCTACATCTGGTACCGGAATAATGGCAGGCATCACTGCATCATATTTTTGCAATACGTTTTTAGCCAAATCAGGATGCCCCTCGCGCATTAGGTTTTCTGTAAGGCTTAAATATACTGTAGTGATCAGCGGATAAAATAGCGTTAATGATTCATGGTCAAGATACCGGGCGTATTTCATATTACCCCATTTAAATTTGGTCATGAGGTTATTATACATTTGCAAGGTGTTACTGGCTTCAAGGGGCCTTAAAGCTGTATCGGGCTTTAAAGGGAGTAAATGGTATGCAAAGCCCTCGTTGTACATATATTTATTCATACCAATCATGTTGTCGGTAGGTACGGTTAAGGTGAAATAGATCGGCCTTTTCCAATTATTATGCGCTAAAATATCTATTAAAGCTAAATTGGCTTTGGTGACATAATTGCTTGGGTACACAAAATTCATAGCTGGTGTTACATGGTCTTTTTTATCAGCAGGAATTACACCTTCTTTTACAATGGAATCCGCATTAACGGTTAAGATGAAATTTTTTGTAGGCAGATAATTGTCCATTTCTCCGTTTTGGTATTGAACTTTAGTATTCTTATCATCTGAGGTTATAAAATTAAACAGGTCCTTTACTTCTATACCACCCTTTACTCCTGCGTCATTATAATAGATGACATCGCGAACGCCGGTTTCAAATTTCTCATCAAGCATAGTAATAGGCAACGGTGCCGATTCGTTCATTTTGGTTTTCATCTGTTTAATGTACCAATCTGCACCCAATAAGCTTAAATTTACAATGCGCACATCCGGGCGTACATTTTCAACTTCCTGTATGTACCATAGCGGATAGGTGTCATTATCGCCATAGGTAAATAAGATAGCATTTGGCGCACAGGAATTTAAATAGTTATAGGCCATGTCATGCGGCGTAAGCTTGGTTGACCGGTCATGATCATCCCATTCGTTGCCGGCCATTAATATTGGGCCGGTTAACAAGCAAGCAGTAGTAGCTAAAATTGCGGCGTTTATTGTTCTTTCTTTTTTAGCTAATTGTTCCGTAATAAACAACACGCCCAAACCTATCCAGATGGCAAAAGCATAAAAGGACCCTGCGTAGGCATAATCACGTTCGCGGGGTTGTAATGGGTCCTGGTTGAGGTATAATACAATAGCCAGTCCGGTAAAAAAGAAGAGCGCGCCAACTACACCGGCGTCGCGCTGGTTCCGGCGGAAATGATAAATGGCTCCTAATAAACCCAAAATAAGTGGGAGAAAATATAATCGGTTATAAGATTTACTTTGCGTAACTGCATAGGGCAGAACCTTTTTAAAGTTCCAGCCACTTATCCAGTTGCCGTCAATCCCTTTACTGTTAGCCTGCCCATCCATTTCATTGGTACGGCCAACAAAATTCCATAAAAAATAGCGGGTATACATCTGGTTAACCTGCCAGGTTAAAAAGAACCCCAGATTATCAGCAAAGGTTGGTGCCTGGCTTGCACTTAATTGCTGCCAGCTTCTGTAAAACTCGTCATGTCCTGGTTTTAAACTAAACATGCGCGGGAATATGGTATTATGATCAAATATTGCATTTTCCTTTGTGCCTGCTATTTCGTACTTCGTTTTTCCATGCCGGTATATTTTTGCGCCGGGAGTTTGATCTGTAACTTTAGCATCGAAATATTGACCATATAGCAAGGGCGTATCACCATATTGATCGCGGTTAAGGTAGCTGTTCAACGCAAAAGCATCCTGGGGATTGGCGTTGTTTAAATTAGTGCCTGCTTTAGCACGAATTACGATCATTACAAAAGAACTGTATCCAAAAAGAATGAATGCGGTACAAATGAGGATACTGTTTAAGGCAAATCGTTTTTCGCGGATTTTAATCATCAACTCCAGCAAAGCAATAATTGCCAGGGAAATGATAAATCCAATTATACCCCCACTAACAGCTAATAACAGCGAAAAGAAAATTGCAGCTATAATAATTGCCGGTAATGATGGCTTTACCGAATAATATACCCCTGCAATAATAACGGCAGACAGCAGTACAAAGAATGTAATAGCACCGCTGCCGAAACCAAATCCAAGGGTATTTACAAAAAATAAGTCGGCAAAAGCGGCGCCTTTTACAGTATATTGAATAATACCCCATAATACCGCCCCAAGAATTAAGCATCCCAATAAAAATGCGCCAATGGTACCAGTAGTAGTAATGGTTTTTGATCTTCTGAAATAGATAACCAACGCAATAGGGGGGATAACTAATAAATTTAATAAATGGATGCCTATTGATAAACCCATTACGTAGGCAATAAAAACGATCCATTTATCAGCGAAAGGTTCGTCCGCATGGGCATCCCATTTTAATATGGCCCAAAATACAACAGCTGTACATAAGGATGATTGCGCATAAACTTCAGATTCGACTGCCGAAAACCAAAACGTATCAGAAAAGGTATAGGCAAGCGCACCAACCATGCCAGCACCCATTATGGCTATTATATTTGCGGTAGTCAGGTCTTCCGCTTTTTTAATCAGCATTTTTTTAGCTAACGCCGTAATGGTCCAAAACAGAAATAAAATTGTAGCGGCACTGGCTAATGCAGATGTTATATTGCACCAGTACGCCACTTTAGTTTTATCACCCAATGATAATAGTGAAACTACTTTGCCTATCATAGTAAATAGTGGCGCCCCTGGCTGGTGAGCCACCTGTAAACGATATATACAGGCAATAAATTCGCCGCAATCCCAAAAACTGGTTGATGGCTCTAAGGTTAAAACATAGGTTAAAGTGGCAATAATAAAGGCTAACCAGCCGGTATAATTATTTACTTTATTGTAGTTCATATTTAAATTTTGGAGGGTACAATTGGTTATTGTTGCCCGAAGTTAATAAAACTATGCAGCTATTTTAGCGATTACTACATTGGTTTTAACATAAATTAAATCACTTATTGCAGATAATAAGCCAGTTAAATACTTTTTTAAACTTTGATTTTAAAGTTTAAAAAAACGTCTTATATTTGCATTCCTTTTCGGAATGGAAACATGCTGATGAGATTGCCTGATAGTATAATGGTAGTACGACGGTTTTTGGTACCGTTTGTCTAGGTTCGAATCCTGGTCGGGCAACAATAAAAATTTCGGATTGGATTTTTGATCCTGGATTTGTTCCGGTCAGCTATCTGAATCCGAAATTGTTTTATATAGCGGTACTAAACGGAGCTTGCCAAGGATTAAATGATCTGAATCGAATCTCCGAAATCCCAAATCAAAATGCCTTTACAGTTTAACCCCATTAAGTTATTTGCAGGTTCCGGTACTATAGCACTGGCGCAAAATATTGCCGATGCTTACGGTCGCGAGTTAGGTGAGGTTGTACTTTCCAAGTTCAGCGACGGTGAATTTCAGCCTCATTTTAATGAGTCGGTACGTGGTTGCGATGTGTTTTTAATACAATCAACCAATCCACCTACTGATAATCTGATGGAGTTATTAATGATGATTGATGCAGCACGCAGGGCATCGGCACATTATGTAACAGCGGTTATCCCGTATTTTGGATTGGCCCGCCAGGACAGGAAGGATAAACCACGCGTAGCGATAGGATCAAAGCTGGTAGCTAATTTATTGGTTGCTGCCGGTATAAACCGTATTATGACGATGGATTTGCATGCGGCACAGATACAGGGATTTTTTGATATCCCGGTTGATCACCTTGATGCTTCTATAATTTTTGTTCCCTATATAAAAAGCTTAGGACTGGGTAATTTAACTATTGCTTCGCCTGATATGGGCGGTTCATACAGGGCACGCAGTTTCGCCAAGTTTTTTAATGCCGAAGTTGTTATCTGCGATAAACGCCGTAAACGTGCCAATGAGATAGAATCAATGACATTAATTGGCGATGTTACTGATCAGGATATAGTGTTGATTGATGATATATGTGATACCGCAGGTACACTGGCTAAAGCAGCAGCCTTGATTATGGAACGTGGGGCACGTACTGTAAGAGCAGTTTGTACACACCCTGTATTATCAGGCAAAGCATATGAAACAATTGAAAACTCGGTATTAACCGAGCTGATTGTTACAGATACTATACCGCTAAAATATAAAAGCGATAAAATAAGAGTACTATCAACCGCTAAATTGTTTGCCAGCGCTATTGAAAATGTAAATGAACA
>JAQBOY010000193.1 GCA_028287805.1 Mucilaginibacter sp. | reverse complement strand
AAAACCATAACTCCATACCACGATCAGCAGGGCACCAAAAAACAACAGGTGGCTGATATGTTCAACAATATATCTAAAACCTACGATTTTTTAAATCATTTTATGTCGTTGGGCATTGATATTATCTGGCGAAAAAAGGCGATTGGCGAGTTGAAGAAAGATCAGCCTAAACTAATTCTTGATGTAGCCACAGGTACCGGTGATTTTGCCTTTGAAGCCTTATCTATATTAAAGCCAGAAAAAATTATTGGTGTGGATATTTCACAGGGGATGCTTGATATTGCCAAACAAAAGATAGCCAAACGTAAACTCGGCGCTAAATTTGAAGTAAAGCTGGGCGATTCGGAAAAGCTGCCTTTTAATGCTGATGAGTTTGACGCGGTAACTGTTGCATATGGCGTTCGCAATTTTGAAAACCTTGAAGCGGGCTTAGTTGACATACAGCGGGTTTTAAAACCGGGTGGAAAAGCGGTTATACTGGAGTTTTCTAAACCTAAAGTATTCCCGGTAAAGCAATTGTATCAATTTTATTTTAACTATATAACCCCCGGTATCGGGAAAATATTTTCAAAAGATTCAAGGGCATATACTTATCTGCCAGAGTCGGTAGCAGCGTTTCCGGATGGGAAAACTTTTACGGCATTGATGGATAAGACAGGGTTTAAAAATACCAAATGCCGGCCTTTAGCGTTTGGTATCTGTTCCATCTATACCGGCATTAAATGATTAAAACCAGGTACCTGATCATTTTATCAGTGTTTTTTAGCACCCGTTTGTTTGCACAGGTACCTGCATGGAGTAACGGCGCTGATTTCAAAGATCTGAGTTTTGGTTTCAGCTTTTCATCAGTAAACAGCTATTACAAAATAGATAAAAACCCTGGCTGGCGAACGCCATATTTAGATCCTACTAATAATAACCAACCGGTAACCAGCATGCTTAACAGCATTAGCTCCAGCCCCACTCAGGGTTTTGGGGTAGGCTTTTTAACCCGGGTCCGGCTAACCGAACATTTAGAAGCACGGGTTACACCCTCATTAATATTTGCAGACAAGCAGCTTACATATACCTATGTTTCATCGCCTGCTGTTACTAAACTGGTATCAAATACCACCGTTGATTTTCCATTATTGTTAAAGTTAAAATCAGACCGTTTAGGTGATTTCAGAGCCTATATGTTGGGTGGTATAAAATATTCGCAGACCATAGGTTCAAAAATTAATGCTGATGTAAATGCGGCCGCTTTAGATAAACTGGTTAAAAACATTAATGGCTATGGCTCCTATGAAGCAGGTATAGGCTGTGATATTTATTTTGAGTTTTTTAAGCTTTCGCCCGAAATTAAATTGTCCAACTCTTTCGGTAATGTAATGTATTATGATAACAATGCTTTCTCCTCCCCTATCAGCAAATTATCATTGCATACCTTTATGTTCAGCTTGTATTTCGAGTAAAAATTCAGGTAATAAAAGATAGTTTACAGCTATTTTACTAATCCGGACTTTGCTGCCATGTGAGCCGTCGAAACCATAGGCGGGTATAGGCACTATGCACAATCCTCCGACAAGCTGGATGACAGCTTGCCCCTTAAAATTAAATTATTAAAATAAACTTTTCCATAAAAACGTTTATCCCAATAAAACTACAGGGCGATAGCTTAAATATAAAATCGGCCTTATATAATTGATGGATTACTTTTATTAAACCCAACTATTTCAATGAAAAACCATAATTTCGTGGCGAATTCTACTGTTACCTATGGCTAAAATTGCATTAATTACAGGCGCTACTTCAGGGATAGGTGAAGCCTGTGCACACGTATTTGCCCGTGAGGGTTATAACGTAATACTTACCGGCAGACGGCTTGACCGGCTTGAAAAACTGGCCGGACATTTAAACGAAACTTATAATGTTGAAATCGCGGTTTCCGCTTTTGACGTACGTGACAGGGAAGAAGTCATAAAAAACCTCGAAAATCTGCCCGCGGAATGGAAAAAGGTCAATGTGCTGGTTAATAATGCGGGCTTAAGCCAGGGGCTTGACCCGATACAAAAAGGCAGTTATGATGATTGGGATACCATGATAGATACTAATGTAAAAGGATTACTTTATGTAAGCAGAGTGGTATCCAACTGGATGATAAGCAGTGGTTTTGGACACATCATAAATTTAGGCTCCATAGCAGGCAAAGAGGTTTATGCTAATGGCAATGTATATTGTGCTACCAAGCATGCTGTTGATGCTTTAAATAAAGGTATGCGGATAGATTTGCTACCGTATGGTATAAAGGTCACGGCCGTACATCCGGGAGCTGTTGAAACAGAATTTTCAGAAGTGCGCTTTAAAGGAGATAAGGCACGTGCAAAAAAAGTATACGAAGGATTTGAACCCTTAGTAGCCGATGATGTGGCCGAAACGATATGGTTTGCCGCTTCGCGACCGGCACATGTTAATATTAATGAACTTACTATAATGCCTACAGCGCAATCAGGAGCAAGCAATATTTTTAGAAAATAATTGATGTGCAGTTAGGGCACATGTGCAGATAGGCAGATGTGCAAATATGCGGATGAATGAATAAATTTAAATTCGAAATTAAATATTCGAAATAACTCAATAAATAAAAACATGTCACTCATTACACAAATAGACCAGGATATTAAACAAGCCATGCTGGCTAAGCAGGCCGATAGGCTGCGGGGTTTGCGTGCTATTAAATCGGCATTGTTATTAGCCCGAACTGAAAAAGGCGCTGCTGAGGAAGTAACTCCGGAAGCAGAGATCAAAGTGCTGCAAAAACTGGTTAAACAGCGTAAAGAGTCGGCTGATATTTATAAGTCACAAAATCGTGAGGATCTTTACCAGATAGAAATTGATGAGATGAAGGTGATTGAACCTTACCTGCCCCAACAAATGACGCGCTTTGAAATTGAAGGATATGTGCAGGACCTGATTAGCAGAATAGGTGCTACCTCTGTTCAGGATATGGGAAAAGTGATGGGGACGGCTAATAAAGAACTGGCAGGTAAAGCTGATGGAAAAACAATAGCAGAAGTTGTTAAACAGTTATTGGGGTAAAGCTGATTGAGCGAGTGTATAATTAAGTGGATAGTTGTTAAACTTGCTTAACCTAATCCAACTTAATCAACTACTCAACACAAATAATTGCTTATAATTGTTGCAGTTGAAATGTAAAACTATTTTTATTACAGCGCAATATAACTTTTACCGGGTTTAACAGGTATAACATTAAAAATTTAATATTGATAAGTATATATGGATTTCGTGCTTAAAGAGGAACGTGGTTTTAGTTATATCGATAAGGGCGAAGGTGAGGTGCTTTTACTATTGCACGGTTTAATGGGTGGTTTAAGCAACTGGGAAGTAGTTATTGAAGAGTTTAGTAAAGAGTATAGGGTAATTTTACCCATGCTACCGGTTTATGATCTGCCTGTTTTAACTACCGGTGTAAAAACATTGGCTAAGTATTTGCATAAGTTTATTAAATATAAAAAATTAACTGATGTAACTTTATTAGGTAACTCATTGGGTGGGCATGTTGCCTTAATATATGTGCTTGCACACCCTGAAATGGTTAAGGCCTTGGTGCTTACAGGAAGCTCGGGATTGTATGAGAATGCTTTTGGCGGCTCATTTCCCAGGCGAGAGAATTATGAATTTGTAAAAGAAAAGGTAGAATATACTTTTTATGATCCTAAAGTCGCAACGCCGGTGCTTATTGATGAGGTTTATAAACTTGTTAATGACCGGCATAGCGTAATAAGGTTGCTGGCCATGGCTAAGTCAGCCATACGTCATAATATGAAAAAGGATCTACATAAGATAAATCTCCCCGTATCATTAATATGGGGTAAAAATGATAAAATTACACCACCGGAAGTAGCAGATGAGTTTCATCAGTTATTACCGGATGCTGAACTGCACTGGATTGATAATTGCGGACATGCGCCAATGATGGAGCATCCGCAAGAATTTAACCGGTTATTAAAAGGATTTTTAGATAAATTAAGAACATAATGTTTGCAATTGAACTGATTTCTGACGCAATTCTGCCGCTCAATACTTCTGACTCTGTTCAGCGGGCTGTTGATCGTATGATTGAATATCGTATCCGGCATCTTGCAATTGTAAATGAAGATCAGTTTTCAGGTCTGCTGGCTGAAAGTGATATACCGGCCGAAGCAGATCTTCAAGCACCTATAGGAGCCTTAGGCTTATCGATGGTTAATCCTTATGTACTGGAAGATCAGCATATATATGATGTTATCCGCCTTTTTTATGAGCAGCAGTTAACCATTGTTCCGGTACTTGATGCTAAAAAAAGCTATGTGGGGATGATAGCCATTAACGCCATTAACGAATACTTTGCCCGTATAACAGCAGTGGTACAACCGGGCGGCATCATTGTGCTGGAAATTGACAATAAAAATAATTCACTGGCCCACATGTCACAAATTGTGGAGTCGGATAATGCACAGATATTAAGTTCTTATGTTCGTACTTTTCCTGATTCAACGCGGATGGAAGTAACCCTTAAAATAAACAAACAAGATATTTCTGCTATAATCGCCACTTTTTTACGGTATGAATATCATATAAAAGCTACTTTCAATTATAATGACAATAATGATAATTCAATGGAACGTTTTGACTCCTTCATGAATTATTTGAATTTGTAGTTAGTGAATGGTTCACAGGCCCGTAGGGCTATACTAATTTGGTAGATTTTTGTCGTGAAAAATAAATACAAACCATTATCTATCAACTATCATCCGTGAGCGATGAACCATTAAACATGAACTAAAACTATGAGAATAGCAGTATACGGCAGACCGTTTAATGATTCCGCAGTACTCCCCTATATACAGCAGGTGTTTGATAACCTGTCTCAGCATGAAGTAGAAATTTATGTGCATCAACAGCTTAATGACTACTTATCAGGCAAGATCAATACGGTAGCCTATAATGTGCTTAAAAGTGACCAACAGGTAAAGGGATTTATTGATCTTTTTTTAACGCTTGGGGGCGATGGTACTTTACTGGATATGGTGTCCGTAATTCGTGATTCGGGGGTACCGGTAATAGGCATTAATTTTGGCCGGCTTGGATTTTTAGCGAGTGTAAATAAAAGCGATATTGCAGCCGCCATATATGCAGTTGTAAATAAACACTTCACCTTAGATAGCAGGGGATTGCTGAGCGTAGCTTCGGACGTAAATATATTGGGGGATAATAATTTCGCCCTTAATGATATTACCATTCATAAACGTGATGACTCGGCAATGATCACTACACATATGTTTTTAGACGGAGAGTTTTTAAATTCCTACTGGGGTGATGGTATTATTATTGCAACGGCAACTGGTTCAACCGCTTATTCATTAAGCTGCGGAGGGCCAATTATATTTCCACAATCAAATAATATAGTAGTTACCCCTGTTTCACCGCATAATTTAAATGTAAGGCCTATAGTATTGCCTGATTCCTGCGTACTTTCATTTGAAGTAGAATCCCGCAGCAACACTTATTTATTGTCATGCGACTCCAGGACAACCTTGGTGGATAAACCTATAAAATTCCATGTGTGCAAAACAAACTTTGAGCTAAATCTTATCCGTTTAAGTAATGAAAGTTATTTATCAACGTTAAGGAACAAATTGATGTGGGGCTTAGATGCCCGCAATTATTAAATTTACCTGATGCCCAAAACTTTAGTGCTCATTTTTTTGCTTTTCATCACCTCTCATTTAAAAGCGCAAAGCTGGGAGGTTGGCGGTTTTGCAGGCGGGGCAGGTTATATGGGTGATCTTAATCCAACCAATCCGCTTAAAATTAGCGGAGCAGCCATAGGCGGCTTAGTAAAATATAACTTTAACGGTTATTTATCGGCCAAATTAAATTACACCTTTGGTACTATCCGCGGTGCTGACAGCACCTCATCCAGCCAGCAGTTTCGTGACCGTAACCTTAGTTTTGTTACCAAATTAAATGAGCTTAGCCTTATAGGTGAGTTTAACTTCATGAAGTATATACCGTCAGTTAGCAGCAACGTTTATACACCCTTTATTTATATCGGTGTTGGAGTAACCGCTTATAATCCGCAGGCAACTTATAAAGGCCAAACGTATGATCTGAGGCCTCTGCAAACAGAAGGGCAAAGTAAACCTTATGGCAAAACAGCCATTTCCATACCCTATGGAGTAGGCATTAAGTATAATTTTACAGGAGCATGGAATATTATAGCTGATATAGGCTACCGTAATCCTAATACCGACTACCTGGACGATGTAAGCGGGTATTATCCGGCCAAAAGTAACCTGACATCACCACTATCTGTAGCATTATCAGATCGGTCGGGCGAAAAAACCGGTATTTATACAGGCACAACCGGTAGCCAGCGAGGGGATTTAAGACCCCGTGATACTTATTTATTTATTGGGTTTACGATATCTTATACCTTCATAACACCAAAATGTTATTACTAAGCGGTAAAACGCTTTTTAATATGAGTTTTAATGAGTTAGCTTAATGAGTATAATTCTAACCTGGAAAAACAATAAACTTTCTTTTCGCCCTACATACTAAAAAAGTACAAAGTAAGTTTTACCTTTGTCCGCTGAAAAATACTCTGTTGGGTATTATAAAATTTAATGTTATAACAGATTGTTTTAATCTGTTATAAGGCGGAGCAATATTTTTAAAGACGTATTGCCAGAAAATAAAATTTAATAATTACCGGTCTTTATAAGCCATAATTAAGGCTTGGTAATGTGTAAAAAGGAAAATGAGATATAAAGATCAGATTGATTTGTTAAAACTGCCCCATCATATTGCTATCATTATGGATGGTAACGGACGGTGGGCAAAGGATAAAGGCAAATTAAGAATATTTGGTCATCATAAGGGGGTGCTTTCAGTTAGGGATGTGGTTGAGGGCGCGTGTGAGCTTGATTTAAAATATCTTACTTTATATACTTTTTCTTCTGAGAATTGGAACCGGCCAAAACTGGAGGTTATGGCCATAATGGAATTAATGGTAACTACCATTCATAAAGAAATTGCCAACTTTATGAAGAAAAATGTGCGGTTAAACGCTATTGGCGATTTGCACATGCTGCCAAAAAAATGTTATAATGAATTAAATAATGCCATTGAAACTACCGCTGCAAATACCGGGCTTACCCTTACCCTGGCTTTGAGTTATAGTTCGCGGCGCGAAATTGTGCAGGCCGCTAAAAATATAGCAAGCAAGGTTAAAAGCGGCGAATTAGATATAAATGATATTGACGAAGAACTTTTTGAGAATAATTTATATACCGGCGGCATGCCTGATCCGGAATTACTGATAAGAACCAGCGGCGAACACCGCATAAGCAACTATTTGCTTTGGCAAATTGCTTATGCCGAATTATATTTTACCGCAAAATTATGGCCCGATTTCAGAAAAGAAGATCTGTATGAAGCTATACTCGATTATCAAAAACGTGAACGGCGTTTTGGCATGACCAGCGAGCAGGTCAACTAAATTTTTTCTTTTAACACTTTTTAACAACTGTATAAATTATTTTTAGCCACTAAAATATCCGAATGAATAAATTTCTTTTTGCTATTCTCTTATCTGTGATGAGCACTGTTGCCCTGGCTCAGGTATCCCCTCAATCCAGGCAGTTGCTAAGGCCATCAATAGCTTCTGATACTTTAAGCTACTTGAACCCTAAAGAGTATATTATTGGTGGAATTACAGTTACCGGATCAAAAAATCTGGATAAAGATGTATTGCTAACTATATCAAAGTTAAATAAAGGCGATAAGATAACTTTACCGGGAGAGGCTAATGCCAACGTAATTAAAAACATGTATCAGCAGGGGCTTTTTGATGATGTGCAGTTGAATGTTACCAAAATTAGCCTGGATACCATATACCTTGAAATTGCTGTTAAGGAACTTCCCCGTTTATCGCGGTTACATATTACAGGCATCCGCAAAGGTGAAATTGAAGATGTACAAAAAAAGCTGTCTGATAAAACAGGAAAAATTGTAAACCAAAATTTATTAAGTACAACATCGGCTATCATTAAAAAGCATTTTAATGAAAAAGGATTTTTAAATACTACGGTTACTATTAAAGAAAGGCAAGACCCGGGAGATGCAAATAGTTTAATATTGGATGTTGCGGTTAACAAAAAAGAAAAAGTAATGATAAACGAGGTTGCCTTTGAAGGGAACAAGGTTTTTTCAAAAAAGAAACTTCAGAAATATTTATCAAAAACCCGCGCAAGAAAATGGTATAACGTATTTGGCTCCAAGAAGTTTAAACAAGACAAATATGATGAAGACAAACAAACCCTGCTTGAAAAAATGCAGGCAAAGGGATATCGTGATGCTGAAATTGTAAGCGATACAGTTACCAAACATGATGATTTAACCGTAAATGTTAAACTAAAAGTATATGAAGGGCCGAAGTATTATTTTGGAAATATTAAATTTTCAGGCAATGCAAAATATCCCGAATCTGTTTTAAGTAAAATTATAAAAATTAAAAAGGGCGATATTTTTAGTGAAGCTGTTTTAAATAAAAGATTAACCGGCGGAGAAGGAGGCAACGATGATCTTTCATCTTATTATCTGAACGATGGTTATTTAACTTACCAGGCTGATCCGGTACAAACACGTGTATATAATGATACTGTTGACCTGGATATAAGAATGTTTGAAGGCCCTCAATATACTATAAACCGGGTTACCGTAAAGGGTAATGATGTAACCAATGATAAAGTGGTGATGCGGGAAATAAAAACCATTCCGGGACAAAAATTCAGCAAACAATTACTTATTCGCAGTACACGTGATATTGGCCAGTTAGGAAATTTTGACGATACCAAAACAGAACCAAAACCAATAAATATTAACCCGCAGGATGGTACTGTTGACATATTATACAATGTGGTAGAAAAACCTTCAGATCAGGTAGAGCTTTCCGGTGGTTTTGGCGGCGGACAATTGATAGGTACATTGGGATTAACCTTTAATAACTTTTCGTTACGGAATATATTTAATTTAAAGGCCTATAAACCTTTGCCAAAAGGTGACGGACAAAAGCTAAGCATACGGGGACAATCAAGCGGACGTACTTATACCAACTATTCATTTACATTTAGTGAGCCATGGTTAGGTGGTAAAAAACCGATATTCTTTTCATTATCTGCCTATACGCAGGGAAGTTCAACAGGGCAGTATTACCCGGTAACAAGTCCGTATTATAACAATTTGCGTATTAACGGTGTTGGTGTTACCTTAGGTAAAAAACTTAACTGGCCAGATAACTTCTTCCAGTTAAATTATTCATTAAACGTTGATCACTATAACCTGGATAATTATACAGGATACATTTTTAGCAACGGAACATCTTATAATATTAAGTTAACTCAGGAGCTTAGCCGTAACTCACTTGATGCGCCTATTTTCCCTACCGGGGGTTCAAATATCAAATTTACAGCACAGGGAACACCTCCATATTCGTTGTTTAATAATATTAATTACAGAACCGCCACTCAGGAAGAGCGCTATCATTTTGTTGAATATTATAAATTTAAATTCGACGCGCAATGGTTCACGCCGCTTATTGGTAAATTCGTGCTGATGTCGCAGGTTCGTTTCGGCTTTTTGGGCCAGTATAATTCAGCAGTTGGGCCATCACCTTTTGAACGCTTTAAATTGGGTGGTGATGGTATGCAGAGCTATCAGTTTTTACAGGGAAGTGATATAATAGGATTAAGAGGTTACCAGAATTTCTCAATCATACCGGTAGGATCCAATTACGACGCCAATACTAATCCGGGCAGTACCATCTATAATAAATACACGCTTGAAGTACGTCACCCTGTTATAGCAAGCCAGTCGGCAACTATATTTTTACTAACCTTTGTCGAAGGCGGTAACGTATGGAATAATTTTGGTCAGTTTAATCCTTTTAACGTAAGGCGTTCTGCAGGTGTTGGTGCCCGAATATTTTTACCTATTTTTGGATTACTTGGTTTAGATTATGGTTATGGCTTTGATGCTATTCCGGGTATACCATCTGCCAATAAGGGACAATTTAGTTTTTCAATTTCCCAAAGTTTAAATGGTGGATTTAATTAACTTTGTATAAAAGTCATGAAAAAAATAATTTTAGTAATTTGTTTTACGTTATTAGCATTCACTGCTTCATTTGCGCAGCGTTTGGCTTACGTTGATTCAGATTATATTTTGAAACATATGCCTGAATACGTATCCGCGCAAAAACAATTGGGCACTTTATCTGATCAGTGGCAAAAGGAAGTGGATAGCCGTTTCCAGGAAATTGACCGGTTATATAAAGCTTTCCAGGCAGATCAGGTTTTAATGACAGCAGATATGAAAAAACGGCGCGAGGCTGAGATTGTTGATAAGGAGAAGGCGGCTAAAGATTTTCAGCGTCAAAAATTTGGACCAGATGGCGAATTAGCGCAAAAAAGCACTTCAATTATCAAACCGATACAGGACCGTGTATCAAAAGCTGTACAGGCAGTTGCTGAAAGCGAGAACCTGGATATGATATTTGATAAAAACAGTGAAGTTATCATGTTATTTGCCAGCCCGCGTTATGACAAAAGCGCAGAGGTAATAACACGTTTAGGGTTAAAGCCCGGTGTATTTGCAAAGTAAAAATTTATATAAATCCCCCAGTATTTAAAAACAGAACAAAAAAATGAAAAAACAATTTAAAGTTGCTTTAGTTGCAATTTGCATGTTATTTATGGGCAGCTTTGCCAAAGCACAAACTAAGATCGGCTATGTTCAATTTGACCAGGTGATGCAATTGATGCCAGAACTTAAAACAATTCAAGGTCAAATTTCAGCATATCAAAAAACATATGTTGATCAGCTTACTACTATGAATAATGAGTTGAACACTAAAGGACAGGCTTATCAGGCTAAACAAGCTACAATGACAGATGCAGCCCGCACATCTGCACAAAGCGAATTAGGTGACTTGCAAAAACGTATACAGGATTATCAAAACACTGCTCAACAACAGGTAGAGGCTAAAAGCCAGGAGCTTATTAAACCATTATCTGATAAAGTTCGTACTGCAATTTCTGCTGTAGCAAAAGAAAAAGGTTATGCTTATGTTTTCAACACATCACAAACTGAATTGATCGTATCACCTGCTACTGATGACCTGATGCCAGCAGTTAAGCTTAAATTAGGTTTAAAATAATAAGTAAAATTATTTATTATGGAAGCGCCCCAATTACAGGGCGCTTTTTTTATTTTTGTTATATATGTCAACCGGCAAACCTATTGGAATTTTTGACTCAGGCTATGGTGGGCTCACCGTTTTCCGTTCCATATTTCAGCAATTGCCGGATTATGACTATATCTATTTAGGCGATACTGCCAGGGCGCCTTATGGCAACCGGTCATTTGAAAGTATACATCAATACACCTGGGAGTGTGTTCAATGGCTATTTAGTAAAGGGTGCCCGCTTATTATACTTGCCTGCAATACAGCCTCGGCAAAAGCATTGCGCACTATACAGC
This sequence comes from Mucilaginibacter sp., assembly GCA_028287805.1. Taxonomy (GTDB): domain Bacteria; phylum Bacteroidota; class Bacteroidia; order Sphingobacteriales; family Sphingobacteriaceae; genus Mucilaginibacter. The sequence goes on along the minus strand of JAQBOY010000193.1, from coordinate 4,660 downwards.
AGCAGGATTTAAAAAATGAAGATCCTTCAAAAAGAGTATTGGGCGTAATAAGACCAACTGCCGAAGTAATTGGAGATTATTCACAAACAAAAGAAATTGGCGTATTAGGTACAAAGGGTACGGTACAATCTGAATCTTACCTGATTGAAATACATAATTTTTTCCCGGAGACAAAAGTGTATCAGCAGGCCTGTCCGCTTTGGGTACCGCTTATTGAGAACGGCGAATATGATAAGCCGGGCACAGATTATTTTGTAAAACAATACCTGGATCAAATTTTAGCGCAATCACCTAATATTGATACCCTTTTGTTGGCCTGTACCCACTACCCTTTACTGCTGCAAAAAATAAAAGCTTATTTGCCCGATCATATACAAGCTATACCACAAGGAGATATTGTAGCAAAAAGCCTGGTTGACTATTTGCACAGGCACACTGAAATAGAAAAAACACTCACTAAAAATAACACGCAGCAATTTTTCACCACCTCATTTGATATGGCAGATTTTGATCATCATGCAGCACTGTTTTTTGGCGCTGAAATAAAATCGGGCTTTGCTGAGATTAAATGTTAGTCTCAGTTGATTGAGGAGATTCAAATTAATTAGCATATTTGACTTTTCAATTAATTAACTTAATCAACCAATCTAACTCTATAAACTCAAAAATCATTAAGTTTGCATCCAAAACAAATTAATTGGATTTTTACCTTACTTATATTCTATCAGCTATAGGCCTGTTTTCATTTTCGGCCCTGTTCGCGCTGTTTGGGGTTTATGCGGAGCGTAAGGTTTCTGCATTTATACAGGACAGGCTCGGCCCTACCGAAACCGGCAAATTCGGCACATTACAAACTTTTGCTGATATATTAAAACTGGTACAAAAAGAGCTTATTATTCCCGCCGCGGCAGATAAGCTATTATTTATACTGGCACCGGGTATTATATTTGTAGCGGTTTATCTGGGTTTTGCAGCGTTACCCTGGGCACCGGGGTTGGTTCCGTCAAAACTTAATTTAGGCTTATATTATTTTTTTGCCATTATATCTGTTGAAACACTGGGTATTTTGATGGCGGGATGGGGATCAAATAACAAATACTCCATACTGGGGGCCATGCGATCTATAGCACAGATCATATCCTACGAAATACCTGCGGGTTTCGCGCTCATCTCAGTAGTGATGATCGCCCAAACGCTTAACTTACAGGATATAGCCACGCAGCAAGGCATATTAGCAACCGAGAAGATCAAATTTTTAGGCTATTGGGATGTTACTACCACAGGTGGCGTATTATCCTGGAATATTTTCAGGGCGCCGCATTTAATAATAGCCTTTGTGATCTACTTTATATCCTCATTAGCCGAAAGTAACCGGGCTCCTTTTGATATACCGGAAGCGGAATCAGAATTAGTGTCGGGTTTTCATACAGAATATTCGGGCCTGAGGTTCGGGCTTATTTTTTTGGCAGAGTATTCGATGATGTTTTTAGTATCTATGGTGGGCGCCATACTATTTTTAGGTGCATGGAATACGCCCTTACCTAATATAGGCCCTGTACATTTAGCAACATGGACAACCGGCACCGCCTGGGGAATACTATGGATAGGGCTGAAGAGCTTTGCCTTAGTTGGTGTACAAATGTGGATAAGATGGACATTACCAAGGCTAAGGGTAGACCAGTTAATGAACTTATGCTGGAAAGTGCTAACACCACTGGCGTTTGTATGCATGCTGCTATCAGGCATATGGCGGTTGTGGTTAATGTAGGGAGCGGTGAATGGTGAGTTGGGAGTAGTGAGTTGAAGGTGAGCAGAGGGTGGTGAATAATTAAACAATTAAATATTATCATGAATCATAGGATTATGAAGCATGGTTTAGATATATAAAATGATTAAAAACGCGTTCAACGGATTTATAACTGCATGGAAGGGTTTAGCTCTTACCATCAGGCATCTTTTTGCTTCTAATGCAAAAAGAACGGTTATACCTGTAAGCGATGATAATTACTTTAAAAAGTTAGAAGGAACCAATACCATACAATACCCGGCTCAAAAACTGCCCATACCTGAGGTGGGCCGCTATCAGTTAGATGTAGAAATAGATGATTGCATTGTATGTGATTTATGTGCTAAAATTTGCCCGGTTGATTGCATTGATATTGAATCTATAAAAGCTACTGAAGCTATCGGCCAAACATCTGACGGAACAACCAAGCGGTTATATGCGGCTAAATTTGATATTGACATGGCTAAATGCATGTACTGTGGTTTATGTACCATAGTATGCCCTACAGAATGCATTACCATGACCAACTTATACGACAAAAGTGTGTTTGATATAAGCAAGCTGACTTACCAATTCTCAGACATGACACCTGAAGATGCCGCTGAAAAAAAGCAATTGTTTGAAAAACAACAGGCCGAAAAGCAGGCGGCTAAATTAGCAGCTATGCAAAAAAAGGAGGGTGGCGCATGACCTTGCTGCAAATACTGTTTTATGTAATGGGCTTTATAGCGGTGGCATCGGCTATTTATGTGGCAGCTACCAAAAACCTGGTAAGGTGTGTATTTATGTTCTTCATAACACTTTTTGCTTTGGCGGGCCTGTACGTTTTGGCATTAGCTGATTTTGTGGCTATAACCCAGATTGTGATTTATGTAGGCGGTATTTTAGTGCTTATTTTGTTTGCCTTTATGCTATCGGGCAAGGAAAATTTAAATATAATACAACAGCAAGGCAGCCGGTTAATGAACCTTAGTACACTGCCTGCACTGGTTTTAGCCGTTTTGTTTTTTGTATTGATGGTGAATATGATGGGTAAGATTGATGCGGATAATTTAGACTGGATAAAATCATCAATACAAAACGGTAATGTGATTACACCTGATGCAAATGTTACTGATAATATCGGGATAAATTTAATGACGAGGTATTTGTTGCCTTTTGAAGCTATATCCATATTATTAATGGTGGCTTTGGTTGGCGCGGCCCACTTATCGAGAAAGGAGCGCACAGCATGATAAGCTTAACCGATTTCTTAGTGGTAAGCGCGGCCTTATTTTGCATTGGTTTATATATGATTGTATCCAAGCACAATGCCATACAAATACTGATAGGTATTGAACTGATGCTTAATGCGGCCATTTTAAACCTGGTAGCATTTGGAAAATATGATAAATTAAATAATAGCGGGCAGATTTTCGCCTTATTTGCTATTGTGCTGGCTGCTGCTACAACGGCAGTGGCATTGGCTATTATTTTAAATGTGTACAGGCGTTATAAAACTATTGATCCGGGAGAAGTTAACCGGTTAAAAGATTAATTATTGGAAACATATTTACCATACGAGGACTCCTTGACCCTGTTTTTGGCATTAGCTACCGTGTTACTGCCTTTGCTTGCTTTCGTAATTAATTGTTGCCTGCCGGGAAAAAACAATAAATTTTCGGGCTGGGTTTCCTCGTCGGCTATATTGCTGAGCTGTGTGTTAGCCATAAAAGTCTTCTCAAAAGTATGGAACAATCATCCGCTGCATTTACAGCACCGATGGTTTACCATTGGTGACAGCAAGCTTTATGCAGGCATTTTACTGAATAATCTTTCTGTATTAATGCTGTTGCTGGTTTCCGTCATCGCCTTGCCGGTGCATATTTACTCAACCGCTTACATGAAAAGCGATGAGCGGTATAAACGCTATTTTACCTATCTCAGCCTATTTTGTTTTAGTATGCTGGCGTTGGTTGTTGCCGATAACCTGGTATTATTTTATGGTTTTTGGGAGCTGGTAGGTTTTTCATCGTACCTGTTAATAGGATTTTGGTTTACAAAAGAAAGCGCAGTACAGGCCAATAAAAAGGCCTTTATTATGAACCGCATAGGCGATGTTGGTCTGCTGATAGCTCTGCTGATACTTTTTGCCCAATACCATACTTTTGATATTGATCAGCTTTTTAGCGACCGTGGATTGGTAAGCCAATCTGTAATTAAAGCAGGCCTATGGATAAGCCCAATCAGTACCATACCTGCTGTATGGCAATATGTAGCCTGTGCAGGTATATTTTTGGGTGTGGCTGCTAAATCGGCACAGTTTCCCCTGCATACCTGGCTGCCTGATGCTATGGAAGGGCCTACATCAGTTTCCGCATTGATACATGCTGCTACAATGGTAGCGGCAGGTGTTTTTTTGTTAGGCAGGGTTTATCCTATGTTCACTCCTGTTGAATTAACCATACTTGCCGCTATAGGATGTTTTACCGCTTTTATGGCTGCTACTATCGCGCTTACGCAAAATGACCTGAAGCGTATTCTGGCTTATTCTACCATATCACAACTGGGTTATATGATTATGGCTATGGGCATTGGGGCTTATGCATCATCCTTATTCCACCTGGTAACGCATGCCTTTTTTAAATGCCTGTTGTTTTTGGCAGCCGGTATAGTGATACACCAGATGCAGCATATTAAGGAAGACAACGATTTAAATATTGATCCTCAAAATATTTTAAACATGGGTGGCTTGCGTAAAAAGATGCCGCTCACTTTTATTACCGCTGTAATTGGCAGCCTGGCCCTGATAGGGCTACCATTAACTTCGGGGTATTTATCAAAGGATGGTATTTTAATACAGGCATTTGACTGGGCAGACGATAAAAACTGGCT